>JAFGET010000052.1 GCA_016931435.1 Candidatus Omnitrophota bacterium | reverse complement strand
TTACCTCTTTGTCCACTGGAAGCGCTTGCGCGCGCCTTTTAAACCGTATTTTTTCCGTTCTTTTGTGCGCGGGTCACGAGTTAAATAACCGTTCTTGCGTAAAACATCCTTAAGGCCTATGTCCGCGCTGATCAATGCCCTTGCTATTCCATGGCGCATTGCACCTGCCTGGCCGGTCAAGCCGCCCCCCCTTAAATTTGCGATCACATCGTATTTGGTCAAATTATTCGTTACTTGTAACGGTTGCTTTACAATGATCCTGTCGGTCTCGCGGATAAAATAAGTATCCAGAGATACTCCATTGACCTTTATCTTACCTGTGCCGGGCAAAAGCTGGATCCTTGCTACCGCTTCTTTACGCCTGCCCACTGTCATATATTTGATTTTTTCTGTCATTTCTAATACTCCAACTTAACCGGATTCTGCGCTTTATGCTGATGCTTATCGTCGGCGTAGACCTTCAGCCTTTTAAAGATCTCCCTGCCTAAATGCCCTCCCGGAAGCATACGCCTTACCGCAAGCTCGATGACTGTCCCGGGCTTTTTCTTAAGCATATTCTCTAAGGTCACTTCCCTTAAGCCTCCGATATATCCGGAATAACGGCGATACACCTTTTGCTTAAGCTTTCTGCCGGTTACTTTGATCTTTGAGGCGTTGATCACAATCACGCCGTCACCGGTATCAAGATGCGGGGTAAAAGTAGTCTTATTTTTACCTCTTAAGATAACCGCGATCTTGACCGCAAGCCTTCCTAAGACCTTATCCGTGGCATCTACAAGATACCAGGTCCTTTTGATCTCTTCTTTTTTTGGAAAATATGTTTTATTCATAAGAAAGGAAGTATAACATATTTATTAATAATGTCAAATATTTTTTATCGGGTAATCCCGCAGTTTAAACAGGTGTTCCTCTTCTTCCGCACGGATACCCCTTAGAAGGATCTTGGTTTCTTCGTCGACCTGGCCGATCAGTTTCCCGTAAAAATCTATCGCTTTGGCTTCAAGATCGATATGGTGCGCGATAACGCTTTTCACCCGCGGGTCTACACTCGGCAAGGAATACTCCCAAGCAGGCACTCCCCCTAATTCAAGTATCCTCCTTGAAAGTAAGTCCGCATGCCGCACTTCCATAAGCCCGAATTTCTCGAATAAAGAAGAAAGCGCCCCATCTATTTCCCTGACGCTCGAGGCTTCTCTGGCATAAAGGAAAATTTCCGTATATTCTATCTCAAGAGCCTTGTTTAGATTATAAATGATCTGGTGCGGCTGCATCGGCTATTCCTCCAAGTCTTTGATCACTTCGGTTACCACATCTTCGGTAATAAGCAATAACCCTTTGCTAAAACCCAATAAAAGGCTCATATCGCAGATATTGTTGATCCGCCGCGGGATGCCGCCGGAACTTTCATAGATCATCTTTAAAACCTCTTCCCCGAACAAAGGCTCCCTGCTCCCGGCCACGGCAAGACGGTGCGCGATATAATTTTTAGTCTCTCCAAAATCGAACCTGTCCAAATGGTATTTTAAAGGGATCCTCTGGGACAATTGCTTTATGCCGTCTACGCTTTTTTTTAATTCCGGCTGCCCGGAGAGTATCAGAGTCACCAGAAACTTATCCTTTAATTGATAATTCAGAAGCAACCTCAACTCCTCGAAGATAAGCTTATCTTCGATAATATGCGCTTCATCGATGATAACAACCGTGTGCTTTCCGTCATCGTTATTATTATGCAGAATCTTCTCGATAGTCTCGACTAAAAAATCCGTAAGGATATCGCTTTTTTTATCCGGAAGATTAGCCGCGCCAAGCTCATATGCGATCATACGTAAAAGCTCTATATGAGAAAGAAAAGGATTGGTGATCAAGGCGATCTTATAACCGCCAGACTTATTCAAATTCTCTATCAGGGCCTGGGTAAGCAGGGTCTTTCCGCAGCCAAAGACGCCGGTCAACAAACATCCCCCCATATTCGCCTGCACCGCGTACAAGAGCCTGGATAAGCCTTCTTCGTGCTCGCGGGAATAATAGAGGTATTTTGGGTCAGGGGTATTTACAAAAGGCCGCTCTTTTAACTTCCAATATGCCTCATACATAATTTTATCTTATCTTAAATCACGGAACTGTAAAGCCATTTATTAATAACCTATATATCCCACTTAGCCCGCAGGGTATTAGCTACGGACTGAATGATCAGTTTTATATCCAGCCAGAAATTCATGTGATCGATATACCAAAGATCGTATTTGAATTTTTCCTCACGGATAAGCTTTCTGGAAGCATAGACCTGCGCAAAACCGGTCAATCCGGGCTTGACTTTTGAGCGCTCGGCAAAACCCGGTATATCAAAAATATCCCTGACCTTGCCATCACTGGTCAGTTCTTTTTCTACAGGGCGCAGCGCCCGCGGCCCCACAAAAGACATATCGCCGCGTAAAATATTGATCAATTGCGGCAGCTCATCCATGGCTGTTTTACGCAGGAACTTACCGACAGAAGTCACCCTAGGGTCATTTTCTTTTGCCTGCACGGGCCCTAAACCATTTTCGGCATCCGGCTTCATGGAGCGAAACTTGAAGTTATTGAAAATTACACCGTCCTTACCCACTCTTACCTGGCTAAAATAGACCGGGCCTTTATCCTCAAACCAGATTAAAAAAGCAAAAAAAGCGGCCAGCGGAAGAAAAAACATGCCTCCCAGGGCTGCTAAGGAAAAATCAAACGTTCTCTTTAGGCTTAAGTAAGGATTTAAAAAGCTCATAATAAATTCTGACCCCCTGCGGGCGGTCAAAACTTAACGCCGCCTTCCTTGCGTTGTGCCCCATAGATAGCTTTAAATCTTTGTCCTTGTAAAAAATAAGTATCTTTTTAGTCAGATCCGCCGCATCCTGCGGTTTTGCGCATAATCCGCATTTAAACTCTTCGGCCATTCTAAAAATCTCGCTCTCCTCTTCTACGCAGGCAATATAAGGGTGACCGCTGGCTAGGATAGGATAGACCTTGCTGGGAAGGCTGTAACCTGCCAGGCCTTTCTTAAGAGGAATGACAAAAATATCCGCGCTTGAAAACGAATACGGCAATATTTCCTGGGGTTGATAAGGCAGGAACTTGATGTTCTCAAGCCGGTATTTTTGCGCCAGGGTAATAAGTTTCTCTTTCATTACCCCCTCGCCGATCAATACAAAAACTATATCGCGATAGTCCTTTAAGATACGCGCGGATTCAAGCATGATCTCAACGCCGCTGGAAGCTCCCAGGTTACCCGAATACATGACTACAAAAAAGGTAGAGATGTGATAGACGAATGAAAAAGTATTGTGTTTGGGCACAGGAGCGATCTTTTTAGAATCTGCCCAATCAGTGATAATAGAAACCCTTTCTTTTCTAACACCTTTGGATTCTATGAGGCGCTTTTGCATCAAACTGCCTAAAGCTACCACATGGTCAGCGCGCCTTAAACTTACGCGCGTAACTATATCCAAAAAAAGGTTTAATATTTTATTTTGCGACCCCTCAAGGCCCCTGGCTGCCTCCGGGAATAAATCCCTGACGGATATGACCAAGGGTATGTTGAATCTAAAAGCCACCCACAT
>JAFGET010000051.1 GCA_016931435.1 Candidatus Omnitrophota bacterium | reverse complement strand
GGTATTATTTACTATGGTATTAAACCCCCAAAACAGCTCTATTTCGCCTCCGGGGGTGGCAATGGATATCCCCATATCCGTAAAATTGGGTGAATTCAAAAAGTTCTTTCCTCAAACAAAGGTCATCGGTACGGTTTATACTTCCCAATTCGCTTTACGTTACGAAGAGGCCCTGGATGCCTGCGATAAGCTGGGATTGTCTTTAGTGGCAAAAAAGATAAATTCCCAGAACGAGTTTTCTGGAGCGGTGGATGAGATCATAAAGAAGGTAGACGTATTTTTAATGATAGCGGATACCAACCTATACCTGCCTAAGACAACGGAATATCTTTTGATCCAATGCATGCAGCGTAATATCCCGGTAATCGGCCTTTCTTCCGGTTATGCCAAGGCAGGGGCGCTCATCGCTTTTGATTGCGATTATAAAGATATGGGTAAGCAGACGGCAGAGCTTGCGGCGAGGATCTTAAAAGGAGACCTCACGGCCAAAAAAGAGATCATCCTCCCGCGTAAAATAAAATATTCTTTGAATGCACTGGTGGCAGAAAGGTTAGGTTTAAAGTTATCTTCGGAAGTCCTGGAGCGTGCTGAGGAGGTATTCGGAAGATGAAAACCAGGTTTAGGCTGAATATCGGCATATCCGAAAAGTTGATCTTTACGGTCATTTTTTTTATGGGCCTATTGATTATGATATCCGGGTATTATTCTTTACGTTTTCAGAAGGAAACATTGCTTTCTGAATTTGACGAAAAGGCCAGGATCATGGTGAATAGCCTCGCCGTATCAAGCGAATACGCGGTTTTGACCGGTAATAATAAGGCCCTAGAAAATATAGGCATTTTGGCAATAAGCCAGAAAAATGTTGTTTTTTGCGAAATAAAAAATAACAAGGGTGATATCCTTTTTAGAAGGGGCAATAAGGCATCAAGAGAAATCAGGGGGTATTCTTCTTCCATCATGACTGAGAAGGTATCGGATGTGCCCGATGAGATGATGTTCATGGAGAGCAGGGAAAAAGAGTATGATAAGATCGGAGAAGTTTATCTGGCTTTAAGTTTGGCGGACTTAAGCGATAGAATTAACAAGCAGACACAGGCCGTAATAACATTAGTAGTCTTAGGTATAGGCGTTGCTTTCTTTTTAATCAGCCTTTTGATCAAATTTTTGCTGGGTAAGCCCATCGAGGAGTTGATCCAGGGCACTAAAAAAATATCCTCAGGGGAGTTGACTTTTAAGGTTAAGGTAAAAAGTAATGATGAGATCGGTTTATTGGCCTCTTCTTTTAATAAGATGACAGAAGATTTGCAGAAGATAACCGTTTCCCGGGATGATTTAAGTAAGGAGATCGAAGAACGCAAACGCATGAGCGATGCTTTGCGCCGCTCTGAAGAGCGTTTTAGCCAGGTAGCTGCCAATTCCGGGGACTGGATATGGGAGTTTGATAAACACGGCAGATATACATATTCCAGCCCTACGGTACGCGATGTCTTAGGGTATGAGTCTACGGATATATTATGGAAATATTATTATGATTTCTTTGTTCCCGAAGACAGGGGCCCGCTTAAAGAAAAATATGAAAGGATAATTTCTTCCGGCGATAAGTTAGTAAACACTATTTCAAGAAGGATGCGCCAGGACGGAAAAGTCATTATTTTAGAAGAGAATGCCGCGCCCGTTTTCGACACGCAGAAAAATTTGATCGGATACCGCGGAGTAGACAGGGATATAACCGAACGCGTGCATCGCCAGGAAGAAGAAAAGAAGAAGATAGCGCGCAGTGTTGAATACCAAAAAACGCTTCTTGAACTTGCCAGATTAGAGCAGAGCGCTTCATTGACCATGCAGGCGATTACCGAAGCAAGCTCAAAGGCCCTTGGCGTTGATCGCGTAAGCGTATGGTTTTTAAATGACGGTGACTCTAAAATATCTTGCGACGATATTTATTTCTTAGGCCAGAATATACATGATAAGGGCACGGAATTTGATTTAAAGGAATGCCCGGCATACCTGAAGGCACTGGAGGAAAGCCGGTGTATTGCCGCAAATAATGCCTTAGAAGACGCGAGGACAGTTGAATTTAAAGACAGTTATCTTGTGCCTTACGGTATTTCTTCGATGTTAGATGCCTCTATCCGCAGAGGCGGCAAGTTAGTCGGCGTATTGTGCCATGAGCATTGTGGTAACAACAGGGAGTGGGTTTCCGAAGAACAGGATTTCGCTACTTCCGTAGCTGATTTGATCTCCTTGCAGTTAGAAACGACAGAACGGAAACGCGCAGAAGAGGAACTTAAGGGTGCTTATGACCAGTTAAAAAGCGCCCAGGCGCAATTAGTGCAATCCGCTAAAATGGCATCTGTAGGGCTTTTGGCCGGAGGCGTAGCCCATGAAATCAATAATCCTTTAACCGGAGTATTGAATAATGTACAGTTGATCAGGATGTTGGCGGAACAGAAAAGCGAATTTTCCATAGATGAGTTCAAGGAGCTTTTGGGTATAATCGAAGAATCCGCTCTTCGCTGCCGTAAGATCACGCAGTCCTTATTGGATTTTTCCCATGCTTCTAAAGGCGTCTTTCAGCCTGTCTCTTTAAACGAGGTAGCAGATAAGGTGGCGACCCTGATCCATCATGAATTAAAACTGCAGAATATAGTGATCCAGAAAGAGTTGGAAGAGGGGCTTCCTCCTATCTTAGGAGATAATCAACTTGTGCAGCAGGTCGTTTTTGATATTATTTCCAACGCAAAATGGGCGATTCAAAAAAAATCATCTAAAGAAGGAGGAACGATAACCTTAAAGACTATCTTTGACAAAAAAGAAAATAAGGCCTGTATCCATATTTTTGATACCGGGGTAGGGATTGCCCGGGAAAATTTAGAAAAAATATTCGAGCCTTTTTTTACTACTAAACCTGTAGGGGAAGGGACGGGGCTTGGGTTATCCATAGTCTATAACATCATAAAAGCGCATAAAGCAACGGTAAATGTTGAAAGTCAAATAGGCGAGGGGACTGTTTTCAGGGTATGTTTTCCGCTCGCTTAAGAAAGGGGTAGATGGGATATGTCTAAGAAGCTGTGTGTGGCCATATTTTGTTTATTTGTTTGGGGGGTTATGCCTTGTTTTTGTTATGGTAATGGAGCAGTGGTGGTCATCAAAAACCGCGAAATTCCTTTATATGACAAAGTTGTCAGGAGTTTTCGCGCCCGCCTTGAACGAAACGGTGTTTCCGCAGCATTCGAAGAATATAATCTTGAGGAAAAAGGCGAAAGTATCTTAAGGGAGATCAGGGCGAAAACCCCGGTTTTAATATTGAACCTGGGGACTTCTTCCGCAAAAAGCGCTCAAACGGCTTTAAAGGGTTTCCCGATGGTTTTTACGATGATATTGAATCCTTGGCAGAATAATATCTTTCCGCCGGGAGTATGCATGGATATTTCCTTTGAAACAAAATTAGAAGATGTTAAAAAGATAATCACTGGGATGGAAACCGTAGGGACGATTTATTCCCAGGATTCCCTTTCTAAATATGAAGAATTGGCTCAGGCGTGCAATAAGTTCGGGTTGAGGCTGGCTGCTAAAAGAATAAACGACCAAAAGGATTTTCCGCAAGCCCTGGAGGATATCAGTTCTCAGGTGGATCTTTTTATCATGCTTGCTGATCCCGGCATCTACCATCCTAAAACAGTAGAATATCTTTTGAACTTTTCGTTACAAAAGGGATTCTCGGTGATGGGATTATCTTCCGGTTATACTAAGGCCGGGGCGTTAATTTCTTATGACTGTGATTACGAAGACCTGGGAGTCCAGGCGGCAGAGCTCGTTTTAAAAGTATTAGCAAAAGACCCCCTGGCAGCCGGAGAGATCGTCAGGCCGCGTAAAGTCAAAACAACTTTGAACTTAAAGGTAGCTCAGAGGTTGGGGTTGAAAATCCCTCAAAATATCTTAAACGAAGCAGAGGAGGTATTTGGAAGATGAAATTAAAATTCGGCATATCGGAAAAAGTGGTTTTTATGTTCGTTGCGTTGATCATCGCTCTTATCGTTTCTACCGCTTTTTATTTTTTAAAATTCCAAAGAAAGACTTTGCTGTCCGAATTCGACCAGAGGGCGCGTATATTAATTGAAAGCCTCGCGGTTTCATGCGAATACCCTGTTTTGACCGTAAATGAGAAAGCGATCCAGACTATCGGTAAATCGATTTTAACTCAAAGCGACGTGCGTTACTGTCAGATCGCCGATAAAGAAAACAAGGTCCTCTACAGCGAAGGTGAGAGGATCAGTAGAAATTTTAAAGAGTATGCCGCGCCGATTTTGACGAAAAAGAGCGCGGAGACTTCAGACGACATGCTTTTTCTGGATACTTCTAAAGAGGAACAAATCGAAGAAATCGGGAAAGTCACCCTTATTTTTTCACTGGATAATTTAAGCAAAAAAAGCGATACTCAAAAACAGAATTTATTATTTCTTTTGATCGGAGGAGTGGCGCTTGCGATCATCCTTATCGCTTTTTTAGTCAGAGTCATTTTGACGCGCCCGATCACAAAGACGATCAGCGCTTTGACCGAAAGTTTTGAACAGACTTCCTCTACCGCCAGCCAAATATCCCTGACATCCCAGCGCCTGTCACAGGGGTCTACCGAACAGGCTGCTTCCATCCAGGAGACTTCAAGCTCGCTGGAAAACATATCTTCCATGACCCGGCAGAATGCCGATAACGCAGCAATCGCCAGCCAATTAGCGCAGGAGGCCAGGAATACAGCAGAGCGCGGTAATGAAGCTGTGATTGATATGCAATCGGCGATGGATAATATCAACATCTCTTCCGACAAAATCTCTAAGATCATAAAGTCCATCGAAGAAATAGCCTTTCAGACAAACCTCCTGGCTTTAAATGCCGCGGTTGAGGCCGCAAGGGCAGGTGAACACGGAAAGGGATTTGCGGTAGTTGCGGAAGAAGTGCGTAATTTAGCCCGTCGCTCGGCGGAATCCGCAAAAGACACCGCCAGCCTGATCGAAGATACGGTAAGCAAAGTCAAAAGCGGTACAGAGGTCGCCAAAAAAGCGGGCGATAATCTAAGGAATATCACCGAAAGTTCAAAAAAAGTAGCGGATACTGTCTCAGAAATCGCTGCTGCCAGCAAGGAACAGGCCATGAGCGTTACGCAAGTGACAAACGCGGTTTCTCAGATGGACAGGGTCACCCAGCAGAACGCCGCCGCAGCCGAAGAGGCGGCTTCCGCGGCAGAAGAGTTATCTTCCCAGGCAGAAGCTTTAAGAGATATAGTCATAGAGTTACAGAAAATAGTCAGCGGGAAATCTCAATTTGCAGTAGCTAAAGCCCCGCATTTGATAGGCCCGGATAGAAGAGGCCGCGTGCCTTATCATGAAGTAAAGATCACTCCCCCTGTTCCCGAACATCATCAAGAGGGGCATGATAAACAGGACAAAGGCCCTAAGGTGCTTAAGCCTGAAGACGTGATACCTTTTGATGACGATAAAAATGTTTTTAAGGATTTCTAAGCGGAGGCAGATATGCCGGATAGCGGGAAACTTAAAGTTTTGATCGTTGACGATGAAGATATAGTAAGGGATTTCTTGTGCAGGTTTTTGACGCTGAAAGGGGTGCATGTCGATACGGTAGAGAGCGGCGCCAAAGCGATAGAAAAAGCCCAAAAAGAGAAGTTTGATGTTGTGCTTTTAGACGTGCGCATGCCCGGGATGGACGGCGTAGAAACTTTCAAGGAATTAAAAAAAATCTGCCCCCAATCTAAATACGTGATGATGACCGGTTACGCCGTTGACAAGCAATTGGAGGAGGCTAAAAAAGAAGGCGCCTTTATTTCTGTAAAGAAGCCCTTCAATATCGAACAGCTGGATAGTATGTTGGATACTTATACCCAGGCTTTAGATAAAAGAAAAATGAAGGTATTAGTAATCGATGATGAACATATAGTACTGGATTTTTTCAAGAGGTTGCTTCGTGACCTGGACTTGACCCTGGTTTCTTCAGGGGAAGAGGCTTTAATAAAAGTCACCGAGCAGGATTTTGACCTTGTGTTTATGGATATCACCTTAAGAGATACCAGCGCCCATTTGTTGTATCCTAAGATCCAAAAGATAAAACCGGGACTTGATATAATATTGATCACCGGCAACCCTGATACCGCAGAGGGGTTGATGCATTTACCAAACATAAAGGGGTGTTTTTATAAGCCTTTTGAGATAGATAAGGTGCTCGGGGTGATAGAAGAGAGGAAGCACCAAAAAGGGATTTAACGGGAGGCGGTGTTTTGGATGAAGCCAGAATCAGGCAAATCCGCGGCTCTAAAGCCTTTTCAGGTCATATTTTTATTTTTTTTGACTTTTTATTTTTGTCAGAATTTGCTTTGCGCGCAATGGAAAAAGATAAGCGGAGAGCATTTTATTATTTATTACGCACAAAATGATGAATTCGCCAGGGAATTATTGCATAAGGCAGAAAGTTATTATAGAAAAATCGCTTCCGACCTGGGTTATGCGCGTTATTCGAAATTCTGGACCTGGGATAACCGGGTTAATATATATGTTTATCCTACCCAAGAGGAATATTTAGCCGCTACGGGACAG
>JAFGET010000050.1 GCA_016931435.1 Candidatus Omnitrophota bacterium | reverse complement strand
TTGATGATCAAGCTATACGGCTATGAAACAGCGCAACAAGAAAGGACTTTCGACACGTATGAAGATGTGGAGTGTTTTCATTCCGCAGGCACCCATGATTATATCAAATTTCTTAAATACGGATATGGTAAGGCCCTCGACCATGCCTGCAGGCAGATCAGGTTAAAAAGGATGACCCGCGAGGAAGGTATTGAGCTGGTCAGAAAATATGACCAACGTATCCCCGCGGATCTTAAAATTTTCCTTAAGTGGATAGGGATGGATGAAACTGAGTTCTATTCCTGCATCGAGCCTTTCCGCGACCCCGGGATCTGGCAGAAGGATGCAGGGGAATGGCGCCTTTTAGATTCAGTAATAAACCATGTAAATGACGCTGGCATTGAAGAAGCAAGGCTCACCAGGCAGGAAGATTGTAATTTTATAGTTACCCCTTCCCGCGAGCCGGGGGAAGCCGAAGACGCTTATGTATTGATGGGCAGGGGATATATCGATAAGTATAATTATAAAGCGACCAAGGATTAACCGCGGAGGAGATAGTGAAGTATTGTTCTCGTTGCGTGATGCCCGATACCAAGCCCGGCGTTCATCTGGATCCCGAGGGCATCTGTAGCGCATGCAGGTCGGTAGAAAAAAAGAAGAATATCGATTGGCAGGAGCGTGCAGACCAGTTAAGAAAAATATGCGATGAAATACGCGGCTCAAACGGCAACGGTTATGACTGCCTGGTGCCTGTCAGCGGAGGCAAGGATAGCCATTATCAGGTGTGGATGATGAAAGCGGTGCATAAGATGAACGTGCTGGCGGTATGCATCGTGCCGCATTTGCAGACCGCCGAAGGCATCGCTAACCTCAATAATATCGTTTCCTCCTTTAATATCGATTTGATAAAGGTGTCTCTTAGGCCGGGGGTCTTAAAAAGGATCCGCGCCAAGGCATTTTTTGAAATGGGTGAGCCTAACTGGGCCGATCACTGCAGTGTTTTCGCGGGGGTAGCCAGGGTAGCGCAGATGTATAGGGTGCCGATGGTCTTATGGGGTGAAGATATTGCTGTTGAATTCGGAGGTAAGACCTCGGATAAAAGAGTGGCGTCTGCGGAAGACTTGATACGCAATGACCTGATCAAGGATAAGACCGTAGAATACTTCTTCGACGATATTGTGAACGCCAGCAGCACCGTTTTTTATAAGCATCCGCCCAAGGAAGAATTATTATCCAGGAATTTAAGGAGCGTATACTTAAGTTATTATCATAACTGGGATGGGTATAAGCATTACGAACTTTCGCATAAATTCGGTTTTCAGGGTAGGGCTAAAGGGCCTTTATCCGGCAATATCCTTGATTATGACAATATCGATGAAAAGCTTTGCGAGATAAATATCTGGTTCAAATTCCTGAAATTCGGATTTTGGAGGCCTACCGACCAGTGTTGTTACCAGATCTGGAACGGCAGGATGACCAGGGAAGAGGCGGTCAAGCTAGTGAATCAGAAGCAATATGAGTTTCCCGGAGAATACCTCAAGGAGTTTTTAGAATACCATAGTATAGCCGAGAAAGAGTTTTGGTCAGTAGTCGAAAAATTCAGGAATCTGGATATCTGGCATAAGGTAGGCGGGCAATGGCGGTTGAAATTCCCCCTTGAATAAAAGCGTATGGAACATTTTAGCTACATTTTAGTATGCGCTAAAGAGCAATTGGCAGAAGCAATTTTTTTGTATGGCCGGATAGAAGAAGAAGGCGGGAACCCGCTACTGCTGACTGACTTTGGGATTATTGCCCCTGAGCGGTTTGCGCAGCGTAACCTGCAGAGTTTTCAGGATATTTTTGCTCTGGATTTTAACAATATCCGGCAAAAGACTTATGATTTTTTTTATTTGTTATCCGGTCTGCCTCTGCGGGATGGTATAACCTTGAGGCAATTAACGGCATATCGTAATGTCCCCTTATGGGATTTAAGCGCCAGGCATGTGTTCGAAAAATTAATACCGTTCGCATACTATATTGATATGGCCGGCCTGATATTTGGCGGACAGAAACCGCAAGCGGTATACGTTTTGAGTAATAGCCATCTTTTGGAGAAAGCCTGCGTGTTGTTTTGTAAAAATTCCGGCATCAAGATAGCAATGGCCAAAGAAAAAAGATCATTAGTGACAGGGGTTATTGATAAAGCTATAAAGGAAATCATGCGGCAAGTCAAGGGGGTCAAACGTTTCCTGGTAAGCTTTTTTTTATTCTACCGTAACCGCCTTAAGTCTTTCGGTTGTAAAACGGGACGTAAAATTATTTTCTTTGCTCCGACCAAGAGGTTTTTTACCGCTATGTTGCCGGTTATAAATAAGTACAGACCTGAAGAATACCTGGTTGTCAATACTTATGCTTCGCAGGCAGAAGGCCTGCTTAAAGGCTGCGGGATCGACTATTCAGACTTATGCGGGTATAGGCTTTATAGCATGTTTACCCCATCCATGGACAGGTTTCTTAAGGAAATAAGGCAAGAGGTAGAGGCAAGCGGGTTTTTCCGATGCAATGCCGTTTATGATAAACTTCCTATAGGTGATTTTTTATCGGAAGTATTCGATGGATTATTGTTCGATGTTTTCAGGCAGGGGGCAAGGATGGTGGATCTGGTGAAAAGGGCTTTGGATTTAAACAAGCCTAAAGCGGTCGTTTTAGCCGATTGTTCCTACGATATCGCTCTCATCGCAAGGGCTTCTTCGGTGCCGGTGATCTCGCTTCAGACCGCCCATCCGGAAGAGTTCATCTTTTTTGCCCCGGTTGTTTCCGACGCGGTCGTAGTCGATGGGGATTATTGGAAAGATTATCTTATAAGGCACGGGGCCGGGCAAAGCGATATCCGGGTCACCGGCTCTGCTAAGTTTGATAGATTCTTCTGCGGGGAATTCTCCCCCCCCAGGCCTAAGTCATTTAAAAATATCGAAGCCGGCAAGAAAATCATTATCCTGGCAACCACTTATAGCTGTTTAGCTCAGTCTACGCTGGAATCCCAGAAGGTCGAGCAGATAAGATCAGTCGCACGGGCGATAAGAAAAATTCCCGAAGTGCATTTAGTCTTAAAATTACATCCTTATGATAAGGACGGCAAGCTATACGTCCGTTTGCTTAGAGAGCAAGGGTTGGAAGATTTTACTTTGGTTAAAGATGAAGATATGTTCAACCTTTTGTATTATGGCGACCTTTTGATCACACAGTTCTCCACAGCAAGTTATGAAGCAGTAGTCATGGGTAAAAACGTATTGCTTTTGTCGGGCCAGTCAAATTTGCGCGCAGGGGATGTTTGGGATTTTGCGCCTTTCAATGCCGTGGTCGCTATAGATAATCTGGCCGATATGGAAAAAAGCATCAGGGGATTGCTTTTTGACCCCGGGATCAGGTCGCTGATGGAAGATAACCGCAAAAGATATACCTATGCGCACTCCTATAATCTTGACGGAAAAGCTTCTCTCAGGATCAAAGAGGTCATAGACCGTTATATCTATAATTGAGCGAAGGAGATATCAGGTGAGTCTATTTTCTAAAATTACTGCATTATTTCTTTATGAAACACCCCTGGGGTTTTTATTATATTGCTGCCGGGCAATACGGCGCCGTATAGTTTCCTTTTTTTGCGCCTGCTGCCTGGGATCGGTAGGAAGGGGTACTTTGTTTGAAGGGGACTTGACGATCAGGGGAGGGAAAAATATTAAAATAGGCAGAGGTGTTTTTGTCGGTAAAGGCGTGACGCTGGTAGCGGTCAAATCCGGGACGATAGAGATCAAAGACGGATGTTCGCTTCTGTCCGGCATAGAATTAAGGGCGGTTGATGGAAAAATAGAGATAGGCCGGGGATGCACATTGAATAAGTCTGCTACTATTAAGACCGCCGATGTCAATTTTACCGGTCGAGCCCGGGTTACCCTTGGGGACAATGTTTGGGTCGGCCAGAACAGTATTTTAGAAGGCGAGGATATCGAACTGGGGGACGAGGTCATCCTGGCGCCTTTTGTCCACATAATGAGTAATGACCATCAGCGCGACCTTGCCTTGAAGAAGATAGACCTTACAAAAACAGTAAAAAGCAGGCCGGTCAGGCTTAAGAGGAACTGCTGGATCGGCAGCGGAACCAGGATCTTAAAAGGTGTCGAGATCGGGGAATGCGCGATTGTGGGGGCAGGTAGCGTAGTCACTCACAGCGTGGAGGACTTACAGACCGTTGCCGGGGTTCCGGCAAGGCCTCTATCCGTTTAAACTTTATGAGCACAGCGATAAATTCCGTAAAATTAAGTTTCAGCAATTACGTAAGCGCGTTTTTTGCCAGTATCCGCGGCCTGATCATCGCCAAAGCCTTGGGTCCAACCTCTTACGGGGTATGGTGCGCCTTAAACGTTATTATTACTTACTCACAGTTCTCTCATTTCGGGTTATTATACGCGCAGACTAAAGAAGTTCCTTTTTACAGGCAGAAAGGAAATACATCCAAAACGAAGGCTATCTTGGAAAATACCTTTACTTTTTCTATTTTAGTTTCTGTTTTAGTTTCTGCGGTAGTTTTTTGTTTTGGTTTACGCGCTTTGATACGTAAAGAATTTTTATGGGGCAGCAGCCTTTTGATCGTCGCCGTGGTATGCGTATTGGACCAGATCTACCGTTTTTACGTCAATTTCTTAAGGGCGGTTGAGGAATTCAGCCTGCTCTATAAATACCTGATGATCTTTGCTATCGTTAATTTTATACTCATGGCCTGCGGCGTCATATTTTTTAAGTTCCAGGGGCTGATGTTGGCGTTCTTTGTCAGTTATTTCTTTGTCCTTTATTATGTCATGTTCATGCATAAAAAGACATTGCATTTTAATTTTGACGCCGGTCTCTTGAAGGAGCTTATCAAGATAGGCTTTCCGATGATGGTCTATGCCTTGAATTACCTTTTGTTTACTACCGCAGACCGCCTGATCATCATCTGGTTCCTGGATATGAGATCTCTGGGTTTTTATTCTTTCGCTTCCAGTTTTACCGATATCGCGGCGATCTTTGCAAACGGTATCGGTTTCGTCTATTTCCCCAAGATCATCAGGGAATACGCGCAGAGGGAAAAGGCAGAGGATATGCAGGCCACCTTTTTGAATATCACCAGGGCGCTTACGCTGGCAGCGCCGGTCATCCTCAGCGTTACTTTCGCCGTGGCCATGCTCTTGATCACTCTTTGGTATAAGAATTATGCGCAGGCGGTCATCCCGCTTTTGTTTATTTTGATGAGTAAATATTTTATGGTAGTTTCCTGTATGGCCGGATCGGTGCTTATCGCCGTCAATGCCATAAAGTCCCTGCTTAAGGTCACTTTCGCCGTGTTCCTTTTTTCGGTAGCCTTGAATTATTCCCTGGTGATGCTGGGGTTTAAGATCAACGCAATAGCTTTATCCGCGGTGATCACTAACATCATCTACGCTTATTTGACGATGTATATTGCGCAAAAGAAGATGGGATTAGGCAACCGTTCCTCCATAGGCAGTTCTTTCGCTTATTTTGCGGTTTTATTCTTGCAGGTGCTTGCTTTTTATCTATTGGTAGGCGCAGGATATCTTACGATGCCTGCGCCTTTTCGCATGTTATTTCTTATGTTTTCTTACCCCTTTTTAGCCGTAAGTTATTTTTATTTGATAAAAAAAGTACTCAAGACAAGTTTTTTCAAAGAGCTTTATCAGTATTTTAAGAATCCTACCGTAAAGGCGCCTGTTGATATTGTCTGCGCCGAACCCGGTATAGGCATAAAATAACCTATGGATAGAGAAAGAAGACAAATAGATCCCTTTCTTATTTTCATTGTAGCGCTTTCTTTGTTTTCTTTCGGCAGGCTCTTTGGGATAAGGGATATAATCTGGGATGATAATTGCTGGTTGCTTTCTGCTTATGCCAGCAGTAATCTCAAGGATTTTCTTAATACCGGTTTAGCCGAATTAAGAAGGATCCCCCAGGGCGCCTTTCTTTATTACTTTTTCATCCTGCATAAGATCAGCGGTTTTGCCTATTTAATATGGAATACGCTGGCAGTCGCGATACAGGTTTTTTCTCCGGTTTTACTCTACCTGTTTTTAAAAAAGCTTTTTAGGGGTGGGTTGCTTCTGGCTTTTTTAATCTCTGTTTTTCTTATATTATGCCTTCTTGATACTACGCTTATCTGTTATCAGCATCTTCCTTACAGGCTGGCCCTATTGTTTTCTATCGGCTCGTTTTACTTTATGTATGAAGCAATGAATTATGGCCCAAGGCGCCCGGTATTTTTTATGATTTCTTATATTTTATCGGCATGCGCCTCTTACACTTTGCTGGAAAGCGTCGTTTCTTTTGAACCGGCCAGGATATTTGTGATCGCATATGTTTTAAGGCAGGGGGGCGCATCCGGCAAAAGTTTATTAAAAAAGACGGTAACAAATTGGCTGCCGTTTTTCTTTATCCTTACTCCGCTTATAATATATAAATCGGTGTTTAAACCTTACGGCCTTTATGCCCACGAATACTCGATGAGCTTAGACTACCTTATTAATTTCAAGAATTACCTGCTGCTTATTAAGCACCTTTTATTCTGGAATTGGCTTTTTATGTTAAAGCATATCTTAAGGGCATCTTTTATTTCTTGGTTCCTTGGGATATTTGCCGTTTCCCTAAGCTTTTATTTTTTGAGCTCTAGGCTGCAAATGCTCCGTAAAGAAACAGACGTGATCCTTGACGGTAAAGCTTTCAAGGGCTGCGTTTTGCTAGGCCTGTTGTTTTTATTTCCCCCTTTGATAATGTACGCATTGGTAAACAGGTTCGCTTCATTTGGAATGAATAGCAGGCACGCGATAATCCTTGAGCCTGGTTATGCTATTATCGGAGGGAGTATCGCTTATCTTCTTTATTTGAGTTTTTTCTCTTCTCCTTCAAGAATAAGATGGGCTGCTGTAATTGTTTCTTTATGGATAGGCCTGGGAGTTTTAGTGAACAATATCGCTCTGGATATGGGTTTTTATGCCGCTTCATATCAGGGTAAGTTCTGGAGGGCTTTTACCGCGCGTTTCCCTGCGCTTCCGGCAAAGGCGGTCTTTTTGACCGATATATATGACGACAGCCTTCTTTACGACACGGATTTTCATGTATTTTACGCCATAGAACTACCGCTTAATATTTTATATGCCACATCAAAAGATGCGGATAAATTCAGGGAATATAAAGTCTATAATATTTCGGAATGGATGAAAGAGGGGATGCCGACAGCGCCTTTTAGCAGGCCTTCGCATTACGGGCGTGATTTCTTTGACCCCAAAGAATTCATAGTTATCAATTACCGTAACAATGAGCTTTTAGTGAACAGGGAGATCTTAAAAAAATACCCCGACGTGCCTTACCGTTCCCTGGCAGATAAGGATTTTCCGAAAATAGAGCGCAAGGGATTAAGTTACCCGTTAAGGTATAAGCTGCATGATTCTTCTTAAGATTAAAGGGAGTTATGATGGATAAAGAGGCGAATTCATTTTTATATGAGCTATACCGCAGGATGCCGGTTAAGAACAATGATCCTCATTTAGGCTTGAGCGCCCAGGGATTTTATAAAAAATTCAGGCACCTTTTTGAGTTTTACGAAGATAACTACCCTTGTTTATTGCCGCAGGATTTGCATGCCAAGGTATTGGATATAGGGTTTGGGTACGGGATGTTCATGGCTTATATGAATAAGCGCGGTTATTCGGATGTTTACGGGGTGGAATATAATACGGTCCAGGTAGAGAATGCCAAAAACATGGGGTTTTTTGCAGAGCGGATCTCGGATATCGTAGTTTATTTAAGGGATCATCAGGGGCAATTCGATTTAATACACGCCTCCAATGTAATCGAGCATTTTCCAAAATACGACTTATTGACCATATTTGATCATCTGCGCATGGCGTTAAAAGAAGGCGGGAGGCTGATCGTATGCGTTCCTAATCTGGCCGGATACAGAGGCGCCTATAACAGATTCTTGGTGCTTGGCCACGAGACAGGTTTTACAGAAATTTCTCTTCGGCAGTTATTTGCCGCGGCTGATTTTGGTAAGATAAATATACAAAGTTCCCTGGTGCGTTTTCGCTTAAGGCCAAAGCATATCGCCATGAGGCTGGCACAGGGGTTCCTGGGAGCTTTAATACGGTTATGCGATTACGTATACCTCGGAGAAAACAGTCCTAAGTGCCTGGGGCAATACCTTATCGCAAGCGGGGATAAAGATGCCAGATAAGCAATACCGCCTGTTGCATATAATAGAAAGCCTGGGCAGAGGAGGGGCGGAAAAACGCCTTTACGAAGATGTAAAGAACCTTAAAGATTTTCAGCACCGGGTTTGTTATCTTTTTCCGAACGGAGATTTAGAGGATGATTTTCAGAAGGCCGGCGTAGAGGTGGATTGTCTGGGCATGAGGGGCGAAAAAGATCTTATCGGTTTTTTGCAAGGATACGGAAGACTTTTGGGCGTAATATCGCAATACAGGCCAGATGTCATACATTCGCATCTTTTTTACGCTAATATCATGGCGCGCCTGGCTGCTTTTTTTTACCGGAAGGCAAAATATGTCCAGACCATACATTGCCCGGATTATACAAAAGATATCGGGTTTATTTATTCACCTTACAGGCATCTTTTGGAATTCTTGAGTTTCCTGTTCAAGAAGCCGAAGTTTATCGCTGTTTCTCATTATGTAAAGGCAGAGAGTGTCAAGTCGCTGCGTCTTAAGTCGGAAGAAGTAACCGTGATATATAATTATCTCGGCCGGGAATGGTTTGATAGAAATCAAAGCCTGCCCGCAGATAACGGAACACTTAAGGTCATTTCCGTGGGGAATCTCAAGGAAGGCAAGGGGTTTGAGTATCTTATCCGGGCAGCCAGGATAATAAAAGATAAGGGTATCAAGATATCAGTGTCTATCGCAGGAGAAGGCGGATTAAGAGGTCCTCTTATGCGGTTGATATCCGGTTTGGGTCTGGATTCCGTAGTTTTACTGCCGGGCAGAATAGAAAATACCAGGGATTTTATCTTGCAGTCAGATATTTTTGTCTTTCCTTCGGAGTTCGAAGGGTTGGGGATAGCCTTGATCGAGGCCATGTCTCAGGAGAGGCTATGTATTGCTTCTTGCGTTGGACCGATACCCGAGATCATAGAAGACGGAGAAGACGGTTTTTTGGTGCCTCCCAAAGACCCGGAGGCGCTGGCCGCAAAAATTACGGAATGTTTTAACGAGGAAGGCTTATATCCAGAATTAAGAAAAAAGGCGAGAGCGAAAGCCCGGGCCAGATTTTTTCAGGATACCCAGGTAGGGCTATTGAGAGACTATTACCGCGCGGTCCTAAGAGCTTAGTTCCGTCAGTCAGAGAGTTAAAAAGGCGGTGCGCATTAAGGCGCCATTTTACAATAAGAAAATCAGCTATGAATGAAAAAAAAGTCCTCTTGATTATTTTTACCGTGGCGTTCTTCCTGCGCTTTGGGGCGCTTTCCTATTTGCCTCGACAGCACAGGACCCCTTCCGCCGACGCCCAGGAGTATGACGAGCTGGCCTTAAACCTTTTGGCCGGCAAAGGTTTCATTAATTTTAATACCGGCAAACCGACTGCCTGGAGGGTCCCCCTTTACCCTATTTTCTTGGCTTCTATTTATTCGGTTTTCGGACATAATTATACGGCAGTCCGTATCGTGCAATGTTTATTAGGCGCGTTCTTGTGCGTACTCATATATTTAATAGCTAAAGAGATATTTTCTTCAAGAGTGGCACTTATCGCTTCCCTGACCCTGTGTTTTTATAAACCATATATATTGTACAGTTATTTCGGAGGGCCGGGATTTCTTTTTTCGGAGAACCTGTTTACTTTTCTTTTAGCCGTATTCGTATATTTTATAACGAGGAGTTTTCTCCCTAAACCCGGAGTCAGCAATAGTATCATTGCTGGTTTTCTTTTAGGTTTGATGGCCCTGACCAGGCCCGTAGCCAGCCTTTTGCCC
>JAFGET010000049.1 GCA_016931435.1 Candidatus Omnitrophota bacterium | reverse complement strand
TCTTTATATAATTGCGTCTCTTTTAGGTCTATGATCGCCTGGTCTATTTTTGCTTTAGTCGCCCAGCCGTCAAAAACCGGCCAGGAAAAGGTCAAGCCGATCACATTATAATCATTGCGGTTCTTGGAAGTTGTGGCGAGGGCGCGCGAACGGGTATAATAATCCCAGGAGGCATAAACAGAAGGGCGATTATCCGCCTTTAATATTTCGATCGCCTTTTTATCCGAATTCTCCTGGGCCTCATATTGCCTTATTTCCGGCCTTACTTTCATTGCCCGCAAAAAAGCCTCTTCGTAAGCGAATTCTTTCGGCTCGTATTTCAAGTCCGCCTCAGGGATAAGATTGACTTTTTCATCCAGGTACAAAAGATTTCTCAAGAGAGCTAAACTTGCTTCTTTCTGGCTTAAAGAAACGGCGTATGCCTCCTCTACATTGCTTAAGGATCCCTCTATCCCGAGGACTTCCGATTCCGAGGCCTGCCCCATGCGGTAACGCTCCTTTACGGCAGCTAAATGAGAAAGGCTGTTTTCAAAAATCTCTTTGTTCAAATCCGCGTATTCCGCCGAAAGCATAAGCGTATAAAAAGCCTTTTTTACGTTAAATATCACCTCCGCTTTTGTCTTATCCAGCTGCGCGCGGGAAACCTCTATTTTATCCTTACTCTGCTTTATGGTGTTTTGTATCCTGCCTCCTTTATATAAATATTGCTTTAAGCCTAGTTGGGCATTATCCTGCCCCAGTTCTTTTTCGTAATAACCCCTTGTTTGGCTCCAGGCAGCGCTTACGCTCAACGAAGGCATGAGCGCGGAATCCGCCTCTTTTATCTTTGCCTTGGCCTTTTTTAAATCTTCTTCCTTAAGCAATATATCGCGGTTATCCCTTAAGGCGATAATAAAGGCCTCCTCCAGGCTCAAAGCGATATCCTCGGCCCTTGCCTGCGATAAAAGAAGAGGAATAGTCGCGATTAAAACAATGGCTATTTTTTTCATCTTCAAGCTTATGCTTCTTTTTCCTTGTTCAATATATCTCGTATACGCAGTAATATATTAAGATAATTGGCTCTTTCTTCTTCTGATATCTGTCCGAATATCTTGATGATCATCTGCCTTCTCTGCTGAGAGATCTTCCTGACTAATTCAGCGCCTTTTTTACTGAGCTCTATCTTAATAATACGCCGGTCACCGGGATCAAAGGCCCTTTTTACATAGCCGCATTTTACCAGCCGTTCCACCAAGCCTGTCATTGCCGCGGTAGTAACTTCCATAAATAGCGATAACGCCGTCATTTTCAAAGCTCCGCCTTTATCCAGTAGATCCAGGATCAAAAACTGGGGAAGGGTGATTTTACCCTTAGAGATCTCGTCTGCCTGCCTGCGGGAAAACCCCCTCAGTAACTGCGGCATTACTCTGCTCATCTCATCGGCAAATTTTAAAACCGACAAATTACCCATATTTAATTACCCTGATATTTAAGTAACTTAAATGTTAACTACATAAAGTATATTACGAAAATCTCTTATTGTCAAGCATTCTTCATCAATAAATAAACGGGGCCTTAAGCGGGGAAACCTAAAAAAACAGTTTGTGGGTAAGTTTTAAAAGGAACTCGGATTCTGCTTCCACCATTTTCAGGTTATGCTTAAAAATCGCGGCCAAGGAAGGGGATTTCTTCCGTGTCAGGTATGCGACTTGCGCACTGAGGCTTTTGGAAAGTTTTTTCAGAATAAAAATACGCGCGCGTAAGCGACGCCTTGCGACTGCAGGTTTTAGATAATGCAAGAAATACAGGCTCAAATCCAGGCTAAACTGCGGGCGGGTAAAATTAAGCAGGCTTTCGTTAAGTAACTCATCAAAACGCGCCCGGCCTTTATCGCTTAAGGCATAAACGATACGCGCCGGCCTGCGGCCTTGCTTATCGGTCTTTTTTACGACCAAGCCTTTCTTTTCCAATACCGTCAGCGGATAATAGACCGACTTTAGATCCACCCCGGCGAATAAAAAAAAGATCTCTTTGATCTTTTTCTTTATTTCATATCCGTGCCTGGGGCTTTCTTTTAATAAGCCCAAAAGGATAAGTTCCTGCCTTATCATTATCCTGCTTCGCTGATTACGCCTATCTTCCTGAATTTTTTATACCTTGATCTTATTAAGTCTTCTTTCTTAAGATCGAGGAGTTCCTTGAGGTTTTTATTTATCACTGTTTTTAAAACTTCAGCCATCTTTTCGGGGTCGCGGTGCGCCCCCCCTAAAGGCTCCGGGACTATTTCATCGATAATGCCCATCTTCAATAAGTCCTTGGCGGTAAGTTTCAGGACTTCGGCTGCCTGATTAGCCTTGGAGCCGTCTTTCCATAATATCGCAGCGCATCCTTCCGGGGAGATCACGGAATAGTAAGAATTTTCTAGGACACAGACCCTGTCGGCTATCCCAACACCCAAGGCGCCTCCGGAACCGCCTTCACCTATGATAATAGAGACTATGGGCACCTCTAAACTACTCATTTCTCTTAGATTAAAAGCGATTGCCTGCGCCTGCCCGCGCTCCTCCGCACCTATCCCGGGGTATGCTCCCGGAGTGTCGATAAAGACAACAATAGGTATATTAAATTTCCCCGCCAGTTGCATAAGGCGCATAGCCTTGCGGTATCCTTCCGGATGCGCGCATCCGAAATTGCGCTTTAAGTTCTCTTTGGTATCCCTACCCTTCTGATGGCCTAAGACCAAGATCTTTTTCCCGCCTATCTTAGCCATTCCGGAGACCATGGCTTTATCGTCGGAAAAACACCTGTCTCCGTGTAATTCCATAAAATCGGACATAATCATACTGATGTAATCCAGGGTATACGGCCTCTTGGGATGGCGGGCAATTTGGACCTTCTGCCAGGCAGTAAGATTCCCGTAGATATCTTTTTTCAAATACTCCAATTTATCTTCCAGGCGCCTTACTTCCGAAGAAAGGTCTATCTTTTTATCAGAGGTAAAACCCCTGAGCTCCTGGATCTTTCTTTCTAATTCTATGATAGGTTTTTCAAAATCTAGCCCAGCCATGCTTTCCTTGGAAACCAGTTAAAAAAATGGTTAGTCTACAATGGTTATTTCTGTTCCGATAGGGACGATAGCGAATAATTCCTCGACATCGGCATTAGACATACGCAGGCAACCTTCGGTAACCTGCTTACCCAGATCCTGCGGAGAAGAAGTGCCGTGGATGCCGTAACCGGCAAGGTTAAAACCCAGCCAGCGCGAACCCAGGATATTATCCGGAGAATTCGGCGCAACCACCGCGCCTGACTTAAACCAAGTAGGATTAGTAAGTTTATTGACAATTTTAAAATTTCCGGAAGGAGTCGAATTATTTATTCCGGTGGAGACGATATAAGTCTTGATGATCTCTTCGCCGGATTTTAAAATCAGCGTATTCTGAGATTTATCCGCCAGCAACGTAAAAGGCGCAGTCCAGACTTTTATTTTTCTGCGCGGAAAAATCTTATCTTCCGAAAGATTATTGCTTCTCATGATCAACTCGGTAGTAGTATTATAATCTTTAGCGATTTTTACCAGGGTATCTCCGGGCTTGATCTCATAAAGCTCGCTTTTGGCAGTCAAGATAGGCGAAAAAAGAAGCTTTATATTCAACCCCTCTAACTCCCTCTGCCAATCAGACGCCTCGGTAGAATTGGGATAATCATTGATTAAGCTCTGATATAGAGACTGTGCTTCCAAAAAACTGCCTTTTTCCTGCAATTCCCTAGCCTCTTTAGCCAAATTTGCGATAGATTCTATTTTAGCCTTGCGCGCCTTCTCTTTAACCGCCTCGGAATGTTGATTTGTAATAACCACGGTCAGGAAAAAACCAAAGAGGATAATCAAAACCGACGCTAAACCGATTAACAAAAATCTCCTATTCACAAGTACCTCCTCGATTGATTTCAATCCCCCTGCTCTGCAGAAATGATGAGGAATTGACCTCAATTAGTCTTTGCTCTCACGCAACTTCTTTATTTAACGGGCTACTAAAGCTATGCTGACCCCTAGTATAAACCCCGCCAATACCTCTATCGGGGTATGCCCTATAAATTCTTTCAATTGGCCGTCGGAAATCTTACCCCGCCAATAAATATCATCCATCAATTTATTTAAAATACGCGCCTGTTTACCGGCCATCCGGCGCACCCCCTGGGCGTCAAACATAACAACCAAGGCAAAAGAAGCAGCTAAAGCAAAAAGTGCGCTGTCAAACCCGTGGATCAACCCCGTGGAGGTAGCCAAACAGGAAGCCCCGGCAACATGACTTGAAGGCATGCCTCCGGTCCCTATCAGCCAGCGAAAATCAAATTTCCTCTGGCGCAAAATCCCCAAAGAGACCTTGACTGCCTGGGCTACGAACCAAGCCACAATAGTAGTTATAAAAATCTTGTTCTTAAATAATTGGACAAAAAAATCGTTCATTAGTAATTTTTAAGGGGCAGGATTTACTTCTATTTTTATTTTCGCGTGATAAGTCGACTCCCCGTTTCTCCATAAAAAGCCGTGGTTCCCTTTTGTAATTCTTTTTGCTTCTTTTGGCCGGTCTTGCCTTGGTTTTAACTTAGGGATAAGCTTGATGCTGCGCATTTGATTTTTTACCTGGCGGATCGCCTTTTTTAACTCTGCGATCGAACCCAGGCGCGCCTTTAATTCCGCTTTTTCTTCGCTAACCTGCGCTATTTCCTGCTTAAGTTCGGCCTTTTCTTTGGCTAAATCCAGATTTTCTGTTTTTAAGCCTGAGATCTGCGCATTCAATTCTTCGATATTCTTATTAAGCTGCGATAAACCTGTCTTAAGCTGATCCAATTCCTGCTTGCTGTTTCCTAGGGCGCTTTTTAACTCGCTGTTTTGCCGGGATAATACCTGGTTAAGCTCTTCTTCTTTCCCTATCTGCCGCAAGAGGTTTTGTTTCTCTTCTTCTAAGGCCTCAAACTGAACATTGATCTGGGTTAAAGCCCCTGATAAGGCGTTCCTCTCCCTGATAGTAAGGATATGCCAAAAGACGCCCAAGGCAAAAAAAACAGTAAATAAAGCGATTAAAATGACCTTGCTATACTTAAGCGGTATTTTAACCATGAAAATAATTATATAATAGCCCCTATAAAAAGCAAGAGCTTTTATTGATAAATAGAAAGGTGGGTTTTTAGGGAGGCTTACTAAGAAATGGGGAGTTAAGGAAAACGGCCTTCTATATTAGAAGTTGTTGATAAAACCATACCATTTTAAAAAAAATGTCCTGGAGCGAAAGGCTAGAAACAGGCTGAGTAATACCCGTAGATATCGGGCAGGTAGCGGCATCAAAATCAACATCGGAACTATATTCTACTCCGATTACCATATTATCATCATCGAAAATAAATCTGGTTATGTTTGTCGGAGACATGGGTGCAATAACACTTTGGGCCTGGGGGAAAATGCGGTAAAGCATATTTGCGACATTATTTTGAGAACATTCGCCTTCTCCCGTACTGCAACTTAACAGCGCGACTACTCCGCCTTCGGCAAGAGAGCTGCCTATACCGGCTTCGAGCATTTGTGTTTCATCGTTTAAATCTAAAGTAAACGCCTCTTCATCAGGATATATCTTGCCTTTAGCAGGATCTACTGTGCCAAAGCTTAATGTGGAAGCGGTACCGTGGCCTCCGATAAGTATAAAAGAAGCTTTGTCGTATTGCGTGGCATTCTTTAACGCCGCAATCATCTCATCTTCCGTAGCTACCTCATAGTATATTACCCGGTATCCTGCCGCGATCAATGAATGCAAAGCATCTTGCCCCACGGCAAAAGCTCCGTTCCAATCGCTGACAGGATAGATAATTACCGCTACCGGACGGTTATCTCCGGGTCTGTTTAAGACTATCCTATTACTAATGATCTCTCTTATATCTTCCATCCTGAAGCGGTCTATATGTAAAAGCCCGTTATCCCCCACTAAGACTCCTAAAACTTCTTCTCTGCCAAATTCCCTATAAAGTGACTCGATGATATTTCTAAACTGCTGGGCATTGCCGGGTTCGTTAAGATACTGCATTACTTCTACAAATCCGGCGGCATCCTGGCTAAAAGCAAAAGAGACATTCTCCCTCCCTAACTCCGTGGTAAGTAGATCCAGGGTCTGAGTTACGCTATCTCCCATCAGACAGAATTTCCGTATCATGGCGTTGAAGGAAAGGGGATCTCTTGCCAAAGCATCAGAAAATCCTTCAGTCCCGAGGGTCCTGGTCAAAGCCCTGAAAGTCTCCTGCCCCATATCGTCTAATAACTTTAACGAATCAAGGAATTCATACGGGCTTTTACTAAAACCGCGAGAAATGCTATCTTGGCCCAGGATATTGATGAAGGCACGCAAGTCATCTATGCCTATCTTGCTGTAGATATCCTTAATAACAAAGGAAAAAATAAGCGTTTTATCGCTAAATACCTGCGAACATTCTTCTTGCCCCAAGAGACCGACTATTGTCCTAAAACTTTCTTCTCCTACGTTATCAAAAGTAAGCAGGGCTTCATAAAAACCCCTTGCGTCTTCCCTGAAAGCGCACTCTACGCTCTCTCGACCCAATAATTCAACTAAAACAGCCTTGTCGCTGCGAAAATTATCCAGGCCGATATCATCATCAATGGTTTTTGCCAATGTAACAAATGCTGCCGGATCGTTCAAAAAAGAATCTTTGACAGCACCTGGCCCGAATTCTTGCTCCATTACCCCCAGAACGACTAAAAATCTATCAAGACTAAAACTGTTACCTGCGATAATACTGACCGCCCTGGTATATGTTCCGGGCCTATCTTGGAATAACTGCTTGCTGGTCTGCGACCCGAATTCTTCATCCAATTGCTCCCAGGCAGTGATAAAAAAATCTACCGACATAAAACTGATACTCATTAAGGCACTGGCAGCATCGTTCGGTTTACCCAATAATACTTCACAGGCAACGTCATTGCCGATAAAATCAACCAGTCTCTCAAAATCTGTCAAACCCATATATTTGACAGATTCTACCACTGAAATAAACCCTTCGGGATTAGCAATAAAAGCATCGGTAGTCTGTTGGCGCCCAAACTTTGAATCAAAAACCGCCACTATCTTCTTAAAATCAGCCTGCCCGATTCTTTCGATGCCGCTTATCATATTGGCAAAACCTATAACCCCCCTTTGTCTGATAGAATCCGCTATCGCTTCATCTCCAAAACGGGCGCGTAGTACCGGAAAGCAGGCATCCAAAGCGCCGTCATTCAGATACCTCAATGCCGCAGGGGCACCTTTAGCTGAGGAGCTGATCTGAATTTCTAAGACATAATTACCCCACTCTTCTTGGGCCCCGGGCGCAAAGACCTCTTCGCCAGTGCCAAGTGAATATATCTTCTCGTCCCTTACTTCTACAATTTCATATTGGTTTACATAAACATTGTCCTCGGCCCTGGCCCTTATGCATATAATAGCCCTGGCCCCTTCCATCTGCCTGAACTCTGAAAGCGTAGGAGGGTCATAATGGCCTAATAACGTCTCAAAAAAGCTTTTGATAAAATCCTTAATCATCTCTAGTGATATAATAGGGATTTTTGGCAATATTGATTCAGAAAGGTCCGGCATAAATGCCTGCTGGGGCGTCTGCCAAGCAGCCAACCCTGATGCGGGCATAAGGAACTGGTCTTTTCCTCTTAACGGGCTATGTTGGCCTTGAGCAAAAACTACAGGCTGGCTTATCGCACAAAAAAGAAAGAAATTGATAAATATGGCCGCTAAAGTACGCAAAATTATGCCTCTTTTTTTAAACCTCATCATCTTTATTCACGAGCGCCATAAAATAAAAAAGCTGAATTACTTTTTTATAGTAATCCAGCTATATATCTATGGCCTCGGCCCCCATAAAAAATACCTCTTTTTCGGACCGTGGCTTCCGATAATCTAACTTTTTATTCTATTTAGAATATAACATATTTTGCGCTTATTTGCAACATATTTTTTATCCCTTTTTCTATCATTTAAGTGTTTCCGAGCAAGGTAAATCATACGGCGATTTAACAAATAAAAGGGAGGCCGGTTCTATTCAAAATCTAAAAGATATCTGAGTATTCTTTTTCTTTACTGAAATAAAGTCCGCTCTTTTATTGATAAGCTTCCAGGGCCCCTATTTAGGGCCCTTGGCCTTGATTTCCCTGGCGAGAATTATGGCTTCGGCGATCTCGCGCATGGTTTTACGCGTATCCATGCTTTGTTTCTGGATTAAACGGTAAGCCTCGGAAGGCAGGATGCTTGCCTCCTGGGAAAGTATTTCCTTTGCCCGCTCGATAAGTTTACGGGTAGTCAGGGCTTCTTCCGCGCTGCGCGCGCGCAAATCAAGTTCTGCGTTTTCAATAGCCACCGCCGCCTGGTTAGCCAGTGCACTTAAGACATCCAATTCGGGCTTGGTAAATTTATGCTTCTTTGAAGTATAGCAGTTGAGTGCTCCGATAACCCTGCCCTTTACCGCCATAGGAACACAGGCTAAAGAACAAAGCCCTGCCCTTTCTGCGATATCCCTGCTTATATAACGGCTGTCTTTCCTTACGTCTAAAACGCAAATAACTTTATTCTCTTGGGCGACCCTGCCGACAATCCCCTCCCCGAGCTGGATGTTGGGTTTTTTATTGTATTCTTCGGATATGGACTGGGTTGCTTTTACCATCAATTCTTTTTTATCGGGATCCAATAACAATAAAGAACAGGTCTTGGAACTCATCACTTCCGCGGTAACACTTACGACCAAACGCAACAACTCATCCAGATATAGACCGGAAGTGATAAGATTAGCGATTTTTGACAAAGCCTCTATCTGTTTTAAATACGCCGGGTATTTTACTTTCTTCTTTATCGCTTTCATAGCTTCAAATTATACCATTTTTATGCGTCTTTGACAAACTCATAAACGCAGTATTTAAGCTTTGCGCTGTATCCGCCTTCTAAAACAGAAAAATATGGGACGCCTAAAGATTCAATCATCCCCCTGATCTTTGCGTAAGAACCCTCTTCCAGCTCCATCTTACCTAAAGGGTCGTTTTTATAAGTATCGAATCCCGCGGAAATCGCAAGAAGGCAGGGAGAAAAATCCCTGATCCGCTGGCATGCTTCTTTGAGCGCGAATAAATACTGCTCTTCCTTTGTGCCGGCGGCCAATGGATAATTCAGGCAATTTTTTATCGAATACAGGCCTGTTCCGGGATAATAAGGAGACTGATGCAGAGAAACGTAAAGGACGTCTTCCTGGCCTTCGAATATATCCTGGGTCCCGTTTCCGTGGTGGCAATCTACGTCTAAAATCGCGGTGCGGATATTGCGGCGCAACGCCTCTTGGACGGCTATCGCCACATTGTTCAGGTAACAAAATCCCCCCAAAAAGTCCCTGCCTGCATGATGCCCGGGTGGACGCATCAGGGAAAATGCCGGCTCACCCGACAAGGCTATTTCCATCGCGCTTATGGCAGAAGAGGCAGAAATAAGGGCATACTCAAAAATGCCTTTAATAAGAGGCGTGTCGGGGTCAAAAAAATCCAATCTTTTTATACGATCAACCAAGTTTTGACTATGAGCGGCCAGGATCTTCTCTTCGGAACATATCCGCGGCTCTTTAAAGACAAGACCTTTATCCTGGAGAAACTCATGGCTAGACTTGACTCTTAAGGGGAATTCCGGATGGGCACGCGCTTTGTATTCCAGGCATCTTGCGGAATATATGATCTTCATAAAAACCTAAAGGCCCCGCCTCAAAAAGCGGGGCCTTTTTAAAAATCCCGGAAAGTGCTATTTACGTTTCGCTAAAAAATCCCCTATCCGTTTTAAAGCTTCCTTTAGATTTTCAAAATTACAGGCATAAGAAATACGCACGTAGTCATCAAAAGGCCCGAAAGCCGTACCCGGCACCAATGCTACATTTTGCTCTTTTAACAGCCTTGTTGCGAAGTCCAGCGCTTTTAATCCTGTTTTCTTTATGGAGGGGAAAGCGTAAAATGCCCCGGAAGGCTTATGGCAGTCTAATCCCAGCTTATTTAACCCCTCCACTATAAATTCCCTGCGCCTTTTATATTCACGCTTCATCTCTTCAACGGGCGCCCTACCGCTTTCTAATGCCTCACAGGCAGCCATCTGCCCTGTAATAGAAACGCACATTATCGTATATTGGTGAATCTTAGTCATGGCTGCGATAATGTCTTTCGGGCCGCAGGCATAACCCACGCGCCAGCCGGTCATGGCGTAACCTTTGGAGAACCCATTTAAATAAACGGTATTATTTTTTGCCCCGGAAAGGATAGGAAAAGGCGTATGGGAAAAATCATAAGTGAGATCCTCATATATCTCGTCTGAAATACAGAGCAGGTTATGCCTTAAGACAACCCGCTTGATCGCTTCAAGCTCTTTTCTGCTGTAGGAAATACCCGTCGGATTATTAGGGTAATTTAAGACCAGGGCCTTTGTTTTAATATCAATGTGCTTTTCCAATAACCTGGGGGTGATTTTAAAACCGCTCTCTTTGGTATTTATGTAAACCGGCGATCCCCCTGCTAATCCGGTCAGCGGGCCGTAAGAAACATATCCCGGAACAGGAACTATAACTTTATCGTGAGGCTCCAGAATAGAACGTAAAATCAAGTCAAACGCTTCGCTTACCCCTACCGTTATCAAGATCTCTTCATCCGGGCAATATTTCAACCCGTATCTGTTTTTTAAATAGCGGGCTATCCCCAACCTTAATTTATACAGCCCTTTATTTGAAGTATAGGAAGTAAAACCTTTCTCAAGAGAATAGATACCAGCTTCGCGTATCTGCCAGGGGGTGACAAAATCCGGCTCGCCCACACCCAGAGAAATTACATCCTTCATCCCAAGCACCAGGTCAAAAAAAGCACGGATACCCGAAGGCTGCATCTCCTGGACTTTCTTAGAAATAATGTCTCTCATCTTAAAAAACTCAAAACTAAAAAGGAAAAAGGTAAAATGAACTTAAAAACTTTGGTTTAGATTAAACAAAAAACTTCATTTTGCCTTTTTACTTTTTCCTTTTGCCTTAATACGATATCGCGATCCTCTTATTCTCCTCTCTATGCTTCAATATTACGCCGTCTTCCTTATATTTCTTAAGTAAAAAGTGCGTAACCGTACCCTTGACATTCTCAAGAGGAGAAAGTTTTTCCGAGACAAATTTTGATACAGTCTGCAGGTCTTTTCCTTCCACGATCAAAAGTAGATCATAGGTCCCGGAGACCAGGTAACAGCTTGTCACTTCCGTGAATGAATATATACGCTCGGCGATCCTATCGAACCCCAAATCCTTCTGCGGGGTAATATTGACTTCTATCAGGGCTCTTACTTCGGAGCCATCATTCTTGATCAATTCTTTATTTATTACTGCTTTATACTTTACTATCAACCCTTCATTTTCGTATTTCTTGATCGCCTTTCGCACATCCTGCGGTTTTTTCTTCAGCATCTTGGCGATCTCTTCAGGGCTCCTGCGCGCTTCCTTTTCTAATATTTCCAATATCTGATCCATATCTAACCTCCTGGATAGAAGCTAAATCCAAATGTCAAATTTCAAAATCCAAATAAATCATTTAAATCCAAATAATTTAATGATTTGAAATTAAATTATTCATTTGGAATTTGGATTTTGCCATTTGTCATTAAGCCGTCATTTATTATACCGTGCAAATTTTAGGCCCCTGGCGTTTATGAGAAGATCTTGAATACATTTGCTTGACCTTGCGTACCTTATGCCTCGGAGAAAGTTGCGGCAGACCTTTTTCTAATCTCAAGATAATGGCGTCTAATTCCGGATAAGTAATCCCCATCTCTCCTTCATCAGTCTGACCCTGCCATAATCCAGCTGTAGGAGGCTTTGTTATTATCCTATCTGGCAGCCCCAACTCCTCTGCAAGTTTTCTTACCTGGCCTTTTAACAAGTTGCCGATAGGCAGGATATCGACCCCCCCGTCTCCGTATTTGGTAAAATAACCTACCGTAAGTTCCGATTTATTTCCTGTGCCGCAAACCAAATAATTCAAATTATTGGCAAAATAATAAAGAGTTAACATCCTCAAGCGAGGTTTCAGGTTCGCTCTTGCTAAGGAATTTCCCGGGGGTAATAACTTCAGAAGACTACCATAAAGACCTGACAGATCAATCTTCTTCGTCTTGATGTCGAGGCTTTTTGCTACAAGCTTTGCGTCTTTTAAATCCTGAGGCTGGCTAAGGCAAGGAAGAAGTAAGGCTAGTACCCTGCCGGATGTTACTGCTTTTTTAGATAAAGCAGCTACAACTGCAGAATCGATACCTCCGCTTAAGCCCAAGATAATACCCTTTGCGCCGGTCTTTTTTACTTCCTTCTTAAGCCACGATACTATCCTTTTTTGCATGATAAGCTAATGAAAAGGGGCTTAGTGTTGGCGGGAATAAATCCTATTCTTTCTTTATTTCGTTAATGATCTTTATCAATAGGTCCGCGATCTTTGCGATGAGGTAGAAGAAAAAGAAAAAGAATACTGCTACCGCTAAATTGACTACCGCATCCAACATGGACTTGCCGGATATACGCCCGGAAAATATATACGTGCTTCCTAAAATACCTAAAACTAAAAATATCCACCCGGCTACTTTTACTACGGCGCTGGATATCCTCAAAAATTCCAAATGTTCGCGCATTTAACCTCCATGAGGCCATAACTTACGGAACGTAAGTGACGTAAGTTATTAGGCCGGATTGACTCATGACCTGTGAGAAAATCTTAACGATATTTTAGAACGCTTAGGTAATGAGCTAGCTTTCATATTAAGTATTTTTTTATCATAATCTCACTCAAAAAGCAAGGGGAATTTATGGGAGGATAACGTCGCTGGTTATTTTAAGATTTTAGTTGCAAGTAGCCATCCGCTCTGATACTATTGCTAATATGCGTAAGATAAAAGTGGGCGTAATCGGCTTAGGGTACCTGGGAAAGATACACGCAAGACTTTATAAAGAGATAAATACTTGCCAGCTAGTAGCTGGATGCGATATCGATATACAACGCGCAAAGGAAGTATCATCGGAGCTGGGTATCGATTTCTGCTTAGAATACAAAGAGCTTTTTGGTAAGGTCGATGCGGTAAGCATAGCCACCCCTACCAAGCTGCATTACCGGATAGCCCGGGATTTCCTGAATAACCGCATCCATACCCTGGTAGAAAAACCTTTTACCACCGGCTTAAAAGAAGCTTCTGCCCTGATAAAAATAGCAAAAAGGCACGGGCTTATCCTTCAGGTAGGCCATGTAGAAAGGTTTAATTCGGCTTTCTCGGCGACGGAAAAAATAATACATGAGCCGCAATTCATAGAATGCCACCGCCTGAGCAAATTTCCGAACCGTTCCCTTGATATCGGCGTAGTTTTAGACCTGATGATACACGATATCGATATTGTCCTGGGCCTGGTCAAATCACCGGTCAAAAAAATCCAAGCCGTAGGTATCCCGGTATTGACCCCTTTTGAAGATATCGCAAATGCCCGCCTAACATTTAAAAACGGCTGTGTGGCTAACCTGACCGCAAGCCGTATCTCCGACGAAGGAATGCGTAAAATCCGTATCTTTTTTAAAAACACCTATATCTCCCTCGATTACAAGAACGAAGAAGCGTTCGTCTATAAAAAAACCTCCTCCGGCATCACAAAAACCGCTCTTCCAATCGAAAAAGAACAACCGTTAAAAAAAGAGCTTTCTTCCTTCGTAGAGTGTGTCACCGACAAAAAGACCCCGCTGGTTTCAGGCAAGATCGCCAAAGACGCATTAGACGTTGCCTTTGTGATCCGTAATCAAATATGCAAAAAAACAAAAATATCCTGATCGTCTCCGGAGAGGCATCGGGAGACCTGCACGCCTCTGAGCTGGTATCTGCGATAAAAGAGACCGATCCAGAGATCGCTTTCTTCGGCTTAGGCGGAGATAGATCCAAAGAGGCTGGCGTCAACCTGTATCACAATATGGTTGAGCTTGCAGTAGTAGGATTCTGGGAAGTCCTGAAGAACCTAAAAAAAATCCGTAGGGTCTTCGACGGATTACTTCAAGAAACCGATAAAGTAAAACCTGACCTTGCCATCCTCATTGATTATCCCGGCTTTAATTTACGGCTGGCTGTTCAACTTAAAAAACGTAATATTCCTGTGGTCTACTACATAAGCCCTCAAATATGGGCGTGGGGCAAAAAAAGAGTCCACGCCATAAAAAAGATCGTAGACCTGATGCTGGTGGTCTTTCAATTTGAAGAAGAACTATATAAAGAAAATAATATCCCGGTATCATTCGTAGGCCATCCGCTGCTTGATATCGTAAAGACTAAAAGGTCAAAAACCGAGTTTTTTTCCGGCCTGGGATTTGACCCTGCTGTCTTTACTATAGCGCTTCTGCCGGGTTCCCGCGAAAAAGAAGTAAAGAACCTGCTTGCGGTAATGCTTGAGAGTGCTTCTTTAATAGAAAAAAGATCCAAAAACAGGCTTCAATTCTTAATATTAAGGGCGCCTTCGGTAGAAGAAGGTATCTTTAAAGATATACTGAATAAATATGATCTTAATACCAGGCTGGTTTCAGATATGACTTATGACGGAGTAGCTTCCTGCGACTTTGCTATGGTCTGTTCGGGAACGGCGACCTTAGAGACTGCGATATTAGGCATTCCTATGGTGATTTTGTATAAAGTCTCTTTTTTGACCTGGGCCTATATGAAACTTCTCATAAAAATACCTTACATCGGCCTGGTAAACGTCGTAAAAAAAAGGAAAATCATCCCGGAGTTCATCCAGTATGGCGCAAATCCGAAAAAGATCGCTGACTGTATCGTTTCGTTGATGAAAGATCCAAAAAAACTAAGCGGGCTGCGCCGAGAGCTTCAAGGAATACCTGCGCAATTGGGCGAAAAAGGCGCCAGCAAAAAAGCCGCCCAAGAAATAATCAGATTTTTGAAATTAGCTTGATCCTTTCGTCTATCGGAGGATGGTCGAAAAAGAAGAATTTAATGATGGGGTGAGGCTTCCTGTCGGCAAGATTCTGGTCGCTTAATTTTTCCATAGCAGAAATAAAAGCATTCTTTAATCCCGTAGTCTTTACCGCTAGAATATCCGCGCTTTTCTCAAATCTCCTACTGATGTAATTACTCAGCGGTTGGGTAATCAGGCCAAAAATGATGAAATATATCAGAATGACCGGAAGCGCCGCTAAATCTTCCAAAGAGCTGAAGCCGAAGGCCCCGAGAGAATAGCCGCTGCTTAAAAATATCAGATAAAATAGAGCTACGGTCGAGGTTGAATTAAAAAACACCAGTTTCAATAAATGTTTCATACGGCAATGCGCAAACTCATGTGCCAAAATCACCTCGATTTCATCCTGGGTGTATTTATTTTTTAAAGTATCGGCTAACAATACGCGCCTGGTATTGCCCATCCCCACAAATGCGGCGTTAGCCTTCAGGGTCTTTTTGCTAAAATCGATTTCATAAACATCCAGGATCTTTACCTCTAATCTATCTGCCAAGGAAAGGATCCGTTCTTTCAAAGCTATATCCCCTAACCTGCGGTATTTAAAAAATAAAGGGATGACCGCCACGGGGACGATCTTAGTTAAAAATAAGCTGAAGAATATCCAAAATAAAGAGACCCAAAACCACCAGGAATAAGGATATTTGCTCAGGATATAATAGAAAGAGCCCGCCAGGATAACCACTATAAGGTAAGAAATAGCCCCGGACTTAAGCTGATCAAAGAACCAACTGCCGATCTTCTGGTTTGACAAAGCAAATCTATGCTCCAATACATGGGAGCGGTAGAAATTGATCGGCAGGTCTAAAGCAAAATACAATAGATAAAATGCCAAAAGATATAGCGGCAGACTTGGCAGGCGCGAAGCTAGTGCCTTTGAGAACCCGATCTTTGCGAAAGCAAAGAGAAAAAACAGAAGGAAAATAGTATTGCAGATCTCCAGGATGTATTTTAAAAAAGCATACCGTTTAGCTTTATTTTTTACCTCATCCAAAGCATCCACCCGGATTATTTCTTAGCAATAGGCTCAATATTTATAAAAGTCCTTACGCGGCCGTGGCTAGTCTTTTTCCTGGTAAAATAGACCTTGCCGTCACAAAGAGCGAATAATGTGCCTCTTCCCTTTACGTTCTTACCTGCTTTATAAGTACTGATACCTCGCAACACGATCGTGCCTGTTTTTACCAACTGGCCGCCAGTGGTCTTTAACGCTTTATCTTTCTTCGGCCTCGAAAATCCACCAACCATATCTAGTCCTCCTAAATGAGGCCACAACTTACGGAATCCGAAGCAGCACCCGGCCTTATAGGATAGGCCGGTGTACCGCTCTTTGCGGTAACGTAAGTTGTTGGGCCGAATTGACTCATTGCCTGTGAGAAAATTTTAAAGAAATTTTCGAGCCCATCCAAAAAATTACTCAGTAATTTTTTGGATGGGGCAATGAGCTAACTTCCTCTAAATATTAAGTAACAAACAGATTCCTGGAAGAGAATTTGCCGTCAGTAGTTAAGTTGACCCCTAATCTTTTTAGGCCTACTTCATCTCCGGGAGTAGGGATATGGGTCATATGCAATTCACAGTTTTTCAAATCTACCAGTTTATTCATCGCTAATTCAACCGTATGGTTTGTAGCGGCACTTATGGAGAGGGCGATCAGGGTCTCTTCTAAATCCAGGCTTTCGGATTCAGCGCTTAAGATCCCTTCCTTAAGTTTTGAGATCTGATTTATCACGTTGGGTGAAAGTAAAAGTATCTCGTCGGGAATCTTAGCCAGGGTCTTGATCGCGTTCAATATCAGGCTTGATGCTGCGTGCATAAGCTTCGAGTTCTTACCTGTTATAATCGTGCCGTCTTTAAGTTGAATAGCCGCTCCGCAATAAATACCTTCATTGCCCTTATTTTTTGTTTCTGCCTCTTCTGCCGAACGGCGCGCCGCTTCAACTACCACCCTATCGGTAATCTTTATCCCGAGCTCTTCCATCAAAAGAGTAACTTTATCTAAAGTCTCTTTCTTCTCTATACCTAAGGCGTATTCAGTGTTGTAACGAAAATACCTGCGGATCAACTCCTGTTTAGCTGCTTCCTGGGTGACTTTATCGTCTACTATCCCGAAACCCGCGCGGTTGACTCCCATATCCGTAGGTGAATTATATACCGGAAGATTCGCGCCTTTATCAAAGATCCTGGTAAGGATCAATTTTAATATGGGGAAACTTTCCACATCTCGGTTATAGTTGATCGCGGTTTCCTTATATTGCGCAAGATGAAAAGGATCGACTAAGTTAAAATCCTGGATATCTGCGGTGGCTGCTTCATAAGCTATGTTTACCGGATGCTTAAGCGGAATATTCCAGATAGGGAAAGTCTCAAACTTGGCGTATCCGGCGTTAGAATTATGCTTGTGTTCCTGATATAACTGCGAAAGGCAAGTCGCTAGTTTACCGCTACCCGGGCCGGGGGCAGTAACGACTACAATCGGTTTCTTAGTCTTTATGTATTCATTCTTGCCAAAACCATTATCGCTGACGATCTTATCTACATCTACCGGATATCCTTCGATAGGATAATGCAGGTATACTTTTACTCCCCTGCGTTCAAGTTTATTCTTAAAAATTGAAGCGGTAGGCTGGTTCGCAAAACGCGTGATCACAACCGCAAGGATATCTAAGCCCCATTTTCTCAGATCATCGATAAGTTTAAAAGTAGCAGCGTCGTAAGTTATCCCAAAATCCCCTCTCACTCTTCCTTTCTCTATGTCCCCGGCATAAATACAAAGGACTATATCTATCTTATCTTTCAAAAGCTGAAGCAGCCTGATTTTGACATTAGGGTCATAACCGGGCAAAACGCGCGCGGCGTGGTAATCGAAACAGAGCTTGCCCCCAAACTCAAGATAGAGCTTATTATTGAACTTCTTGACCCTGTCTAAGATCGCCAGGGTCTGTTCTTTCAAGTATTTTTCGTTATCGAAACCGACCTTTGTCATAATTTGCGTATTATATCAAAAACTTGGGGACGTTTCTATTTATATTTTTTAGGTTATCCGAAAACTGATAACTGACGACCGAGAACTGGATAACTATTTATCGTAAGTTGAATAAAAATACGGAGTATGGGCCTGGAATTCCGCAGCGCATGTATCTACTAATTTAAAGGCGGGCTCGATCTTCAATGATTTACGCAGCTTGTAGATATCTTCTTCTTTTCTGCCAAGCAGCGCTGCTAATTGACGGTCAGAAAATCCATACTGCTTGGCACAAAGCAGCTGCTTGGGGCTAAGGCTGTCTTTATTTTTTATGATCTCACTCTCCATCTCGGTTATCTCTTTTATATTCTGAAGGAACCAGCGGTCGATCTTAGTCAAGGCATGTATCTTGTCTATATCATCTCCTGCCCTGAAGGCATCAGCGATATAAAATATCCTTTCTGCGTCGGGAGAAACTAATTTATGATGTATCTTCTCAAGCATATGGTGGTTTACTTTTATCTCCGACAGGTCCTTAAAAGTCAGGCTCTCTAAACCGTATTTTTTTATTTCCAGGGAACGTAAGCCCTTCTGCAGGGCTTCTTTAAAAGTCCTTCCTATCGACATAGCTTCTCCGACGGATTTCATGGAGACGGTAAGCGTGGGGTTAGAAGAAGAAAACTTCTCAAATGTAAAACGAGGGATCTTTACGACGCAATAATCGATTGTCGGCTCAAAACAGGCCGGGGTTTCTTTAGTGATATCGTTAGGGATCTCATCCAGGGTAT
>JAFGET010000048.1 GCA_016931435.1 Candidatus Omnitrophota bacterium | reverse complement strand
CAGTTCGCATTGCTGGTAGGTGAGGGTGATCACTTCCGGGGTAGATTCCCAGGTAGCTCCGTTTAAAAGCTGCCCGGAAGAAGTAGTGGTAGTGGTGGAAGATATCACACCGAATTTCTTTTCACCATTAAAATCAAACCAGCCTAATTCCTGCTCATTCGTGCTTACAGAATAGGTAGTTTCGCCTTCCTTATCGGTGCTCTCATTTCTGGTCACCGAACGGCCTAAGATGACATCCCCGAGTACGATAAAGTTATTTTTTTCAACGGTAGTAATAGTAGTGTTACCGTAGACATCGGTAGTAAGAGTGATCTCTCCGGCAAAAGTAGTATTTCCCAGGGTAACCTGCGCATTATGCACGTCGATCAAAGCAAGAGAAGACCCCCTGTTTTCCTTGGTATTCAGGTATTCCCCGTAGACGTACTGTAATATTTCTCTACCCTGCGAAGTGTTGCCGTGGATATCCCAGCCGGTGGTATTAAACTCCTGAGTGTCTATTAATGCCTGGCCCGCTCTAATAATGTAGTTATCTTGTGTTTCTGTGCGGGAGAAATTCCCGAAAATATCCTGGCTCTCGCTTACGCTGCTTCCCGAAGCGCCCGTAAGCAGCCCCTTGGCATCATAAATGAATATTTTTGTTCCGGTAGTAATATTATTCGCTTTTTCCCACAAGGCGTCATTACCAACCTGGTTAAGGTTTATTTCCACCAGGTCCGCCCCTGCCGGATTATGCTTACTGAAAGCAAAACTTGAATGATCCGACCGGATCAATTTTTCTTCGCCAAAGAGGATCTCGTATTGGTCCTGAGAGTAGGAGATGCTTCTTGTCCCTTGTGGTTCTTGGTTCAGTGAAATACCGCTACCTTCGACTCCGTTTAGATAAAGCCCTCCTTCGCCGTAAGAGTATAAGGTCTCATTTTTTCTCAAAGTCTCTGAGCCGGTTATGCTCTGGGAGCGGGTTTCTGTATAGGAGCGGGTTAATTTAGGGGCCCCGCAGATGATGGCATATTCTTGTTCTCTGATGAAAGAGGACTTTCCGTTCAGGTATAGATCGGTATTATGACCCTCTGCCAGGCCGTGCGCTTTTATTAATATTCCACCGGAATAAGTATAGGTGATCAGGCTATGTTCTACGCTTAAGTTCCCCAGGTTATCTGCCCTGAGGATATCCATATCAGAACTTAGCAGGACATCTTCGCTAAATTTGAATTTGGCGTGGGTGACAGATACGTTGCCGTACATATCGGTATATTTTTCGGTATACTCTACCAAAAGAGGGCTCTTTTCTTTTCTTTCTACATACTTGATCTCACTTCTTTCCAGGGTATAAGATAGACCGTTCTTGATCCCGTCTTCATAATAAGAGGTGGGCATATCGGAATTACCGCTGTCATATTCGATATTATAGCGGTGGACATATTGGTACCCGTAGACATCGTGGTTTCTTTCTTCGGTATAGCCCTGCAGGAATTTTCCTAAATATCCGTCTGCCTTCCAGGTGATCTGGCTGACGTTACCTAGAAAATCGGTTTCAGTCATGCGGTAATAGGTCATGTTCCTGCCGGCATTGCTTTTTCCGCTGCCGTAGAATACGGAGTCGTCGGTATAGGTGGCGCCTTCAAAACGGATCTTTTTTACTTGTCCGAAAGCGCTGGTAATGACCGCATCGTAACTGGTCATCAAGCGTTGGTCATTATATTGGATATTATCGGTATTTTTGAGGCTGATATTGCCGAATTCGTCGCTTACTCTTTCGTTTTCACTGCGCATAAGCAGGCCGTCTTTAAAAAAGTCTTTTTGGCCGTCTTCATAAATCACGTAATGGAATTCTCCGGTAGTTGCGGCGTTCTGTTCTCGCTGATTGCGCTGTTGGCTGACGGCGATGCTGAATTGCCTGCTCGTATCTTCTTTTTGGTCCGCGGTCATTTCTATTTCCTGGTTGATCAGCGGCAGGGTAGAGTAGGAGTAGCCCAGGAGTTCTTCTACCTGGTTTCTTTTATCGACGCGCGTTTTTAAGCGGGAGTCTAACCGGCTGAAGACTTCTACGAAATAGCCGTTTTGGATCTTATCATTTAAATATTCGCGGAAGCCGCCTCCGATGTAGGCCGGGACGCCGTCATCTGCGCGGGATGTGCCGTAAGGCCTGAAAACTATCCCTAAGCAAAAGAGGATTACTATTATTTTCTGAGTTTTTGTCTTTTTGATCATAATAAAACGGCCGGGTTGCCTTTTCTCATTTCGGCAACCCGGCCATCAATAAATATAAAGATTTCTCTTTATCGATCCGTGGCTTTCCTCTGGAGGTGTTTTCCAAAGGCTTTATCGACGAGAAACTACTATTTTATATTGTCAATAGACAATGCTAGCGTCTACTTAAAGTATACTATATATAAGGGTTTTTTCAAAGAAAATATCTAACTTTTGTTTAAGCTAACAAATGGGGGGATAGGTTAGAAGTTCACTTCTTCGGTTCCGATGATCCTGACTTCGATATTATCGTCTAATTTTGCCTCTCCCTGGCTTTCCAGGATAACCTGGTCATCTTCTTTGGCGCCTTCTTTCAGCTGGGCGTAATCGCTGGTCTTATAGCCTAGAGAAACATTGCGCAGCCGTAATACCCCTATTTCCATCTCGTCCTCTTGCTTGCGGATACTTTCTTTAGGTATTACCGGAAGCAGGATATTACCCGTTTTAGTATAGATAAGGCTGGTTACCGGGATAATCAGGGCTTGCTGTAATTCGATTATCAGTATTTCCGCGCGGCAGAACATCCCCGGTAAAAGCATCCTGTCGGGATTAGGCACGGTGATTTTTACGGTCAAGGTGCGGCTTTTACCTTCGACTATCGGGAAAATATAGTCCACTTTTCCTTCAAAAGTAGTATTTGGATAAGAGTCCACAAAGATCTTAGCCTTTTGCCCTACCTTTACCTTTTCGATATCGCGTTCAACCACCCCTACTTCTACATAGACCTCGCTGATTTCGTAAAGAGCGGCTACTTTATCCTGAGGAGTGACGAATTCTCCTTCCTCAGCTTCGCGCTGGCCCATTACCCCGTCTTTTATGGCGAAGAGGGTGACTTTCTTTAATTCGTTTTCCGCCAGGTCCATTTCGCTCCTTGCGGTTTCCGTCTGGTAGCGGGCGCTGTCGGTTTCCAGCTCCACTTCTTCCAGCTTCGATTTGATTATCGCTCCGGAGTCATAGAGGCTCTTGTGTATCTCCAGTTTTTTTAAAGCGGATTTATAAGCGGCTTCCGCGGAATTGAATTTATTTTTAGCATAAGCGGCTTTTAACTGGGCATCCTTAGGGTCTAATTCTGCGATTAAGTCCCCCTGTTTTATGACTTCGCCCTCATGAAAATATATTTTTTTTACCACGCCGTTTATCTCAAACTTAAGGTCTATTTCAGTTTTGCCTTTGACGCTGCCCATGACCGGCAGGACGTCCCTAAAGTCCACCGTTTTTATCCTTAAGGTGCGCACAAGCGGCCGGACGGTTTCGCTTTCTTGTCTTGCCGGCGGCGGAGTTTTTTCGCTTTCCGTTGTTTTTTGCTGGGGAAGAATTGATCCCAAAAGGTCTAATTTGGAATCTGTCTGTCCCCCCGCGGACTTGCCGCTGGAAAGCTTGAAAGTGCTTTTTATCATTGCCCAGCCCAAAAAAATCACCCAGAAAAGGATAAACGCCCCGATGATTACCTGCGCTTTATTTATTTTCATAAGGTCCCTCCAGATATAGATATTATTTTGATCGGATCTATTTTTTTACCAGCCTCAAATCCCTAAAAATAAGATAAATACAGGGGATCAATATCAGGGTCAAGAAAGTAGAAATAGTCATGCCTCCCATGACAGTGATCGCCAGGGGCGACCATAGGTTAGCGGATTCGCTTTTATCCAGAGCCATGGGTATCAGGCCCAAAATAGTAGTAAGGGAGGTAGTCATGATCGGCCGCAACCGGTCAAAAGAGGAGGAGATGATCGCCTCCCGTATGTTACTGACAAAACGTTTTTCGCGCAAGAAATTGATCCTGTCTACAAGGACAATAGCGTTATTTACCACGATGCCGCCTAACATTATGCTGCCGATCAAGACGCCTATACCGACAGCTTTATCAGCGTAGCGCAGCGCCCAGACTGCCCCGATAGCTGCCAGGGGGACGGTGCTCAAGATGATGAACGGCTGACTAAGAGATTCAAAGAGGCTCGCCAGAAGCATATAAATGAGCAGCAGGCTTAAGCCCAGGGCAAAACGCAATTCTTTCTGATTGCGTTCCATTTTATCATAATTGCCTCCGAATTGCCAAAAGTAATCCTTGGGCATTTGCATGTCTTTTAAGACTTCCTTGACGTATCCGGCGGCAGTACCCAGCGCCTGGCCTCCGGTATTGGAGCTTACCTGTACCATGCGGGATTTATTTTTACGCCAGATCTCGCTGGGGCCGTAGTCGAATTTAAACTGCACTACCTGCGAAAGATAGATCAGTTTTTGATCCGGGGTCACCAGGCTTATGCGGCGCATATCTTCGAAAGTCCGGCGGAATTTTTCCTCCAGGCGCACGATAGTCTCCGTTTCTTTTGCTTCCTGGGAAGAGAAGGCCGGTATACTGGATTCCATTGCCCTTAGATTTTCATCAAGTTCGCGCTCTTCCGGAGTGAAAGTAAAAGGAGCGGCCCGTTCGCTGACCGAAGGTTCTTCCTTGACGCGCAGTAATGGCCCCTGCTGCCCGCGGTAGCGCGTGGCGACTAATCCGCGCATATGCGTATGCAGCGCAAGGGATATATCTTCCGGAGAAAGCCCGAACATCGCCGCTTGCCTGCGGTCGATGACCAGCTGCATTTCAGGGCGGCCGGCGCGCATCCTGATTTTAGTATCGGTAAATTTAGGAACGCTTTGCAGTCTCTGGGCTGCCTGGATAGCCAGATTTTTTAAAATCTCATAGTCATAACCGTAAAACTCCAGAATGATCTCTTTGGTGCCGATTTCTTCCGCCTCTTCGTAATAGATAAAGGCCGGCTCCAGTTTATCCGTAAGCGGGCGCAGGGAGTCGATTATTTCGGATGTGCTTTTTGTCCTTTTGCTTAAAGGATGGAGCTCAACGAATATCTTGCTGGACCAGGGCTCAACCTTGGCGGTAGCTGTCCTTACTTCCGGCAAAGATGAGATAAGCCGCTCTACTTTATGCACTACTTTATCAGAGACTTCGATACGCGTGCCGGTAGGCATTTCTATAAACACGGTGAATTTGTTCTGTTCGGCGATACCGATAAATTCTTTTTCCAGTTTTTGGGATTCTTTAAAAGTATAGGCGCAGGCTACCAGCATAAAAAGTATCAGTATGTATCTAAGGGAAAGGGCGGCTGAAATAAAATTCTTGTAGAAAGACTCCAGTATTCCCATTTTGGGGAGTTCCGCCGTCAATTGCTGGGAAGGTTCTTTATCTAAAGGCGTTTCCCCGTCGGGTGGCTTATCTTCCGGAGGAGTTTCTTCGGGGACAGGCGCGACTTTTAATTTTATCCTGGCCAGAAGCACCGGGGCAAAGGTCAACGCCACTAGAAGCGAAGCGACGAGCGAATAGGTGATAGTCATAGCGATGCCGCTATAAAGCATTTTGATCTCGGGGTTGATATAGACCAAAGGCAGAAAGACAATGATAGTAGTCAGGGTCGAGGCGGCAATTGCCAGGAGCATTTCGTCGGTTCCGGTGATAGCCAGGTCTTGGGCGGCTTTTGCCAAAAAGGAAGGTTCCGGCGCCGGCCCCCTGTGGGCCTTGATGAATTCATCGCGTTTTTTGATGATATTATCCGAAACCACGATGGCGTTATCTATCATCATGCCTACACCTAATGCCAGGCCGCTTAGGCTCATCACGTTCAGGGTGATCTTGCTAAAATACATCAGGAAGAAAGTGATAAGGATAGCGATAGGGATACTTGAGGCGATAATGAAATCCAGTGCGATCATGCGCAGGAATATAAAGAGTATAATGGAAGCTAAGACTGCCCCCTGGGTCATCGCGGATTCTACTTGTTTGATCGCCTGCCGGATGGCGTCTGCCTGGTTAAAGGTAAGGCTGAGTTTAATATCCTTATCCAGCGTCGGCCGGATAGCCTCCACTTCTTTTTCTATTAAACTCGATATTTTAATAGTGTTGGCGTTGGATTCTTTCTGCACGTAAATAGAGACTACCGGCTGGGCGTTTAGGCGCGCGAAAGAAACCGGCTCAAGGTAAGAATCCGTGACCTTGGCCACGTCTTTTAAGCGCACCACCGATCCTTCTTTGGTAGAGGCAATGGCCAGATTCTGAATATCGTCTAAGCTTCTAAACTCTCCGATAGTCCTGACCAGGTATTTATTTTTTAAAGTCTTGATCTCACCGGCTAAAAGGTTTGCGTTGTTGAGGTTTATCACGTCGACGATTTTATTGATCGGGATGGCGAATGCCTGTAGCCGCGGCTGGTCTATTTCTATGATGATCTTTCCTTCTCTTCCTCCGGCGACTTCCGCGCGGGCTACGCCTTCGATCCTCTGGATACGGTCTTTGATCTGTTCGTCGACTATTTTTCTTATTTCTTCCGGGGTGCGGACATCGCTGGTTGCCGCAAGTATCATGATCGGCACATCCATATATTCATATTTGGCGATTACCGGCTTTTCAATTTCGGCAGGCAGCTTATTTCTGATGCGGTTGAATTTTTCACGCACCTCAAGGGCGGCAAAATCCATGTTGATCCCCGGTTCAAATTCCAGGATCACGGTGGAATTGCCCTCCTTAGAAATAGAGATGATATTTTTTAAATGGGTGACCGAGCCGACAGCTTCTTCGATAGGGATAGCGATGCGTTTTTCCACTTCCGAGGCAGGGATGCCGCCCCTGACGTCGATATTGATGGTGATGTCCCCGAAGCTGGTATTGGGCATCATCTCGACCGGAAGCAATCTAAAGGCGATGATGCCTAAAAGCACGACCGCAGCGTAAAACATGGTCGTAGCTACAGGTCTTTTTACGGATAGGCTGGGTAGGCTCATTATTTCGTAACTAGTAAATTAGTAACTCGTAACTAGTAATTGGTTATTTTTGATTTTCAATTGAACGGATTAGTCCGTTGATAAGCTTATTAATATCTTCACTTACATTAAATAGCTTTTTAAATTCTTTGTCAGTTAAAAATACCAAGTCTCTTGCCAAAAATAAAAAATTTTGTACTTCACAAACAGAACCTCTTGAATTATGGTAGAATCTTATTTTGTCTTTATAGTGATATCTGCTAAAGCCTTCCGCAATATTGGCAGAAATAGAAAAACAAGCCCTCCTCATTTGGCTAATAATGCCGTAAGTTTCTTCTTTAGGGAATTCCTTTGTTGCTGCATATATTCCTAAAGTAAATTTGTGCGCTTTTTTCCAAGCATCTAAATCATGAAAGTTTTTTATTTTTCCGTCCATATGATTACGATTTACTAGTTACGAGCTTACGAGTTACGAGATCAACTCATACCATCTTCCCGGACCAAGGGGGCCTTTGGCCTGGAGTAAATTTTTATCCACCAGTTCTTTTAAGTCGCGGGCGGCAGTAGGCACGGATATATTAAATAGGACAGAATATTCTTTACGAGTGATCTTTTTCATCGTCTTCAATTTTTCTAAAAGTTCTGCCTGGCGCGGGTTTAGTTCTTGAACCTCTTGTGTTTTTTCATCTGTTTGGGTAAGGGGCTCCCCAAGGGCAGGCGGTTCTTTTTCTTTTTGTTCTTTTTCTTTTTGTTCTTTTTCTTTTTGTTCTTTTTCTTTTTGTTCTTTTTCTTTTTGTTCTTTTTCTT
>JAFGET010000047.1 GCA_016931435.1 Candidatus Omnitrophota bacterium | reverse complement strand
TCGCCCTCTTTTGCTTCAGGCGAATTATCCATAAGCCGAAGGCTTAGGGACTGCTTGAGTGCCAATAAAATTTTCCTTGTCGGAAAATTTTATTGGAGGCGTGGATCGGATTCGAACCGATGAATAGCGGTTTTGCAGACCGCTGCCTTGCCGCTTGGCTACCACGCCATAACTAAACTAATCTTTTTACTTGACCGACTATCTTATCTATTTCCGCCAAGCAGCCTGTTCCAGTCTCTCCGCAGGCAAGCTTTCCGCTTTTCGGCCCGACGAATTTATAACCCAGGCCTTTTAATCTGCGGATATTCTCCTGTGTAATCCTGTTCTCATACATATTGGTGTTCATCGCCGGACAAATCAAAATCGGCGCCTTGGTAGCGCAACATAAGCAAGTCAATAAATCATCGCAGATACCTAAGCTGACCTTAGCAATTACATTGGCGGTGGCGGGAGCTATCAAAACTAAATCCGCTCTCTCGGCTAAAGAAATATGGTTTGCTTTCCAGGAATCTACCGTTTCAAACATCCCGCAATAAACGGGATTGGCAGAGAGGCTTTGAAATACGACCGGCCTGATCATCTCTTTGGCCTCTTCAGTCATTACAACGGTCGGGTCAAAACCATTTTCTCTTAAACGGCGGATAAGTTCGCAGGCTTTGTATATGGCGATACTGGCGCAGACGCCTAAAATAATATTCTTCTTCTTGCTCATTTAGCGGCCTTTGTTAATCAGAGGCCTTGGATTTCTTATACTTCACTTTACCTTCTGAAATCTCATACAAAGCTACGGTCGATGGCTTAACCGCGGAACTGACTTCAACCAATTTAGGCTGGCCTTCAGCGATCTCCAAAGCACGCTTAGACGCTAAAATGACCAACTTGTATACCGAATCATTAGCTTTATCTAAAAGCTTCTCTAACCCTGTGTACGGCATAGTGTTACGCTCCTCTAACTTGACCTGTCGGGTTTACGGCTTGGGCTATTTATTACGCAACAATTTTTCTTTTAAAATTATACCTTTTAACTTAGAAGTTGCCTTATCTATTTCTTTATTGGCCAGGCAATAATCGTATTCCTGCGCTGCCTCAAGTTCTTTTTTGGCCAGACTTAAACGCTTCTTTATCTCGCTTGCGCAAGTCTTTAAGCAGCGCCTCCTTATCCTTGCCCCTAGTTCGCCGATTGAAGGAGGCAGAATAAAAATTGTCAGGGTGTTTTCAGGATAAATTTTTTTTAATTTAAGTGCGCCTTTTAAATCCAGGCACATTATAATATCATTCCCTTTTTTAAGCTGGGCCTCCAGAAAACCACGCGGCGTCCCGTAATAATAACCTAAATACCTAGTCCATTCAAGAATTTTTTTTTCGCTGTTAAAACGCCTGAACTCCCTCTGGCTTAAGAAAAAATAATCCTTTTTATCTTTTTCTCCGGACCTTTGCGGCCGGGTAGTATAAGATATGGATTTAAAAAGGCTCTTCTTGAAGAACTGATCGGCTACCAGCCGGTTCAGTAAAGTACTTTTACCTGAACCGGAGGGCCCGGAAAGGATAATAAGTAACCCTTTGAATTTGGCAGATTTTTTCACCTTGTATTATTCGATATTCTGGACCTGTTCCCTGATCTTCTCAATGCGGCTCCTCATTTCTACTACCTTTGCGCCAACCTCCGCATCAAAAGATTTAGCCCCCATAGTATTTGCCTCGCGCTGCATCTCCTGGGCGATAAAATCAAGCTCCTTTCCTATGGGGCCTGATTTACCGAGGGCCATGGCGAAGTTACGCAGATGGAAAGCAAGGCGGGCTATTTCTTCGTTAATATCGGAATCTTTTAAAAAACTGCTGCGCTCATCATCGGACCTTATACATGCCAGCTTCTTCCGCACCGCTACTTTGAACCTTGACTTTATTGTATTTAAGGTGCTCTTTAGGCCGCCTAACTGCTTCCTGAAATACCTGTCTGTAGCTAACCCTTCCCTGCAGCGCATTTGCACAAGGTTTTCCAGGGCGCGATTGAGCAGAATGTCCAACTTAGGCCAAAGCGGGGCCTTTGGATTGACCCCCTTAGTCAAAGACATCACTCCTGGCAGGTTAATCAAGGCTTCCAGGCTTATTGATTGGCTTAACCGGAATTGCTTCTTTATGCTTTTAAGTTCCAAAATGTACTTTTTTAATAACCCCTTGTCAATAAATAACTTAGGCGATGAAAAACCATTTATACTGATAACACAGGTCACTCTGCCTCTTTTTATTTTTGCCTCTATCGCCTTTTTGATCTTCTCTTCCAGCGATAAGAAGCCTTCAGGCACGTGCAGGACTATCTCCAAAAATTTATGGTTTGTGCTCCTTAGTTCCGCGCGCATCTTCCCGAAAGGTAAAATATTAGTTTCTTTACTACCAAAGCCGGTCATGCTTTTTATCATCAGCAATTCCCCCTATTTTTTGTCTAGTCCCAGCATTTTAATTTTCTTTTCTCTTGCATGATTTCTTTTATGGGGTACAGATCGACTATGATCTCTTCAGGCATAAACCAGAGTTTTATTTCCCTTTCCGCGTCCTCTTCATTAGCAGAAACATGGATGGCGTTTTCATATACGCCGCTTGTGGTGATCCTGCCGTAAGAGCCTCTTATCGAAGTAGGATCCGCTTCTTCGGGATTAGTCGCACCAGCCAACTGCCGGCATTTAGTAATGGCGTCTTTGCCCCAATAAACCAGGGCCATCACCTTTCGCCGGTCATGTAATTCCCCCTGTAAATATTTTATAAGTTCGTCAAAAAACGGCTTATCCTTCAGGTGTTTATAATGCTCTACGGCAAGCTCGCGCGAGACGCGCACGATTTTAGCGGCGACGATCTCCAGTTTTGTTTCTGAAAGCCTGGTCAGGATGTTGCCGGTCAAAGATTTTTTTAGACCGTCGGGCTTGATAAGTATCAGGACTGACTGCATCATGGGTTTATTGTCCTCTTTTAAATTCCATCCTTATATGGTTGCCTTGATCCTGGCTATTATTCTGCCTAGGTCCTCATCTGAATAGAATTCTATATTTATATGCCCGCGCTTCTTTCGTTTTATAATCCGTACCTTGGTAGCTAAGGCATGCTGCAGCTCTTCTTCCATAAGCGTCAAATAGGGCTGCCTGTGTGCGGGGGAAATTCTTTTTTTCGGTAATTTCGTCCGGCGCGATTTAATCAAATTTTCAAGCTCTCTTACCGACAGGCCTTTTGCAATAATATCCTGGCTCAGGCGGCGCTGCAAATTTACATCGTCAATCTCTAAGAGTGCCCTGCCGTGGGCAAACATTATTCTGCCTTTTCTAATCTCATCTTGTATTTCTTGCGGTAAATTCAATAATCGCAATATGTTAGCAATAGAAACCCTGGACCTGCCCAGGACTTCGCTGATCTTTTCCTGGCTGATATTAAACTTATTCATCAGATACTGGTAGGCACGCGCTTCTTCTATGGGATTTAAATTTTCCCTTTGAATATTCTCAATCAAAGATATTTCCAACGAATCCTGATCCTGGGCATCTTTAATTATAACGGGGATTTCGCTAAGGTTTAAATTAGAAGCCGCGCGCCATCTTCTTTCTCCTGCGATCAATTCGTAATCAGGCCCCTGGCGCCTCACTAACACTGGCTGGATCACTCCTTTTTCTCTGATAGACTGCATCAATTCTTCTAATGACTCTGAGTCAAAATCTTTACGCGGCTGCAAAGGATTAGGCTTGATTTGCCCCGGATTTAAGTAAGCGATTCTTTCTTGCGACTCTGTTTCTCTTTCCGGGATAAGCGCTGATATACCTTTTCCTAGGGCTTTTCTTTCCATATTTATTCTCCTCCCGCTGTAAAACGAGACACCCGGCATTCCTTTAACCCGGGGTGTTACTCCCATAAAGGATAAACTCCCAGCCACCTATAGGCTGGGGTGCTAATAAATAATTTAACTTTCCTCGGCGTGCGGTAAAACCGTATCAGGGACGCTATCTTCCGTACTTAACGGCGGCATCCCTAATATTTCTCTGGCTAACCCTTCGTATTTTTTTGCGCCTATGGAATCTTTATCATATATAGCAATGGGTTGGCCGAAACTAGGTGCTTCTGTAAGGCGGATATTCCTAGGAATTACTGTTTGATAGACCTTCCCCTTGAAATAATTTCTTGCTTCCTGAATAACCTCTTTGGTCAAATTGGTGCGGAAATCTGCCATAGTTAAAATAACCCCCTCTATTTCCAGGCTAGGGTTAAGTTTTTCCCTTACTAAATTGATGGTATTGGCCAACTGCGTCAGCCCTTCCAAGGCGTAGTATTCGCATTGCACGGGAATAAGAACGGAATCCGCGGCGCAGAGTCCGTTTATAGTCAATAGTCCCAACGAAGGTGGAGAATCAATAAGCATAAAATCAAAGTTCTCTTTCTCCTTGAAAAGTGCGCCTTTTAACCTTTGTTCTCTGCCTAAGGCACTGACTAATTCAACTTCAGCTCCAGTAAGATCTAAATTAGAGGGTAAAATCCAAAGGTTGGGAATAGTAGTACTGCGGATTATATCTTCTATATTTGCTTCTTCCAATAAAATATTGTAGGTGCTCTTTTGAATATGATGTTTATTGATTCCTAGGCCACTGGTGGCATTAGCTTGAGGATCAAGATCAATCAATAGAATCCTCTTCCCAAAAAGAGCTAAATAACTGGCTAAATTAATTGCTGAGGTTGTTTTACCGGTCCCGCCCTTTTGATTACAAATTGTAATGATCTTACTCATTCAAATTATTATAGTTACAAATTGTTCCACGCGGAACATTAATGTAGTTATTAATTATTATCTTATAACTATTCAGATTGTCAAGCTTTTTCTTTGGCACTTGCCCTTACTTTTGCCGGCATTGCGCCAGGCATACCAAAAAGACCTTTATGTTCTTCGCGCAGGATTTCAATTTTTACTTTATCCCTCGGCAATTTAAGGATTAGGAGAGCTTTTTTGATTGCTTCTTCCACTGTTTTACCTTCTATTTCAACGCTCATTTTTTTTGTCATTTAGCCCTGCTGATTCTCACTTGATAGATAAGCATTAAAATGCTATTAACAAACCAATATAAGACTAGCCCTGAGGGCATGCGATAGAAGATAAAACCAAACATTACCGGAAAAAGCACAAGCATCATCTTTTGTTGCTCTGCTGAACCACTACTGGTTGCCTGCATAGAAAATTTTTGCTGGATAAACATACCTATACTCATCAATATAGGCAATAAATTGAATTCGTTACCCAGCAATGGTAAAGAGTTTGAAAAAGTAAACAGGCGATCCGGTTCAGATAAATCTTTAATCCATAAAAAAGGTGCCCCTTTTAATGATACTGAACGTAGAAGTGCTTGGTAGAGAGCAAAAAATATAGGAATCTGTAAAATCATGGGCAAACATCCACCAAGCGGGTTTACTTTATGATGTCTGTATAACTCCATAATCTCTTTATTGAGTTTTTGAGGGTTATCTTTATATGCCTTTCTTAATTCTTCGATCTTAGGCTGTAAGTTCTGCATTTTTTTCATAGAGCTCATCTGTTTTAAGGTGAGCGGGAAAAGCATCAAGTAAATGATCAAACTTAGTATAATTATAGACCAGCCCAAATTATGGACAATATTATTGATTGCATTAAGTAATTTAAGCAACAACTGGGAAATAAAGTCAAAAACTCCATAATTAATTATAACCGACCATGCAGGATTAACCTGATTTATCTTACTTAACTCTTGTGGTCCCAAATAGATATGGAATTTATAATCCTTTTGGCCTCCAGCAGGAATAACCGTATCATAAAAATTAAAACCAATTATAGATTCTTTAGCTGTATCTGGCTTAACAAAATACGTAATCCTATCTTTTTCTTGCGGCTCTACAATCAAACAAAAATATCTATTGCGTAAAGCTATGAAATTACTAAAGTTAAATTGTGCTTCTTTATGAACATTGGGTCTTAATAATTTTTCGTCTGTGCTGATACTAATATCTTGAAATCTGGCATTATTTTGATCGCCTTTAAAATCAAGCACGCCTAAAACCACGGGAAAATCAACAGTTAAACTATGGGAGGCCAAATTTAATATTGTAAGCTCTAAATCTAAATAATAAGGAGATCCGTTAAAATAGAAGCTTTTGATTATCTTTTTATCGCCATCTTCGTGCTCAAAGATTATTTCTTGGGCCGAAGAATGTTTTGATTTAAAACTCAGTCCTGGCGTAGCTAAGTAAAAACCTCTGCGCAAGGTAAGGAACCCGGATGAATAATCTTGAAAATTAACTTCTTTAATAGAGGCGTCGGGCCCGCTAAAAGCTAGCTCGATTTTTTCATTACCCCAATAAGTAATCGAATCCGAAACAGAAGGGGCCTCAGAGACAGAGGGCTCTATTGGAATTTGTTTGACGGGTGCCTTTAGTAATGGGGCATCTTGTGTAACTCCTTTATTTTCAATATGATAACTCTTAGAAACAAAACTAGACCAGGTTAAAAGTATTAATAATGATACTGCTATGGCTAACACTAAGCGTTTTTCCATATTATTTAGAGTAAAGGGTCATCGCCAAATTTGCGGGAAAATGGATGGCAAGACAAGAGCCTCTTTATGCCGCGCAAGGCGCCTTTAAACAGGCCGTATTTTACAATTGCCTGTCTGGTATATTGAGAACAACTGGGCACAAAACGGCAACTTGCTGGGAAAAATGGCCTCACAAAATACCGGTACAAGTTTATCAGTTCAATCGCTATTCGCTTAAACATCGGTGCAGATTTTTCTTCTGCCTTTTCTGCGCCGGGCCGATAAAATGTTTCTGCCGCCCGAAGTGCTCATGCGGGCGCGAAAACCGTGTTTACGCCGGGCTACTATTCTCGTCGGTGTTGAAAGATGTTTTTTCATAGGTTAAAATTATAACATAAAGCGGCTTTAAGTCAACACAAAAAACTGATCTTTTGTTTTTTGTTGACGTCCCGCGAAATTATTGTATAATGCAAAAGCATTATTGTCGGGCATAATGAGCCTGGCTAATTTTTGTTTCTTGAAAAATTTGGTTTACGGGGATTTTTTCTCTGCTATAATATTGTCCACAGAGTTATACAGATTGTGAATAAACTGTGAATAGTACACATTATGCCGGAAATCTGGAAAAAGGCTGCTGAGTATTTAAAAGAGAAGCTGGGCGATACCACCTTTGCGACGTGGATTATGCCGTTGGTTCCTAAAGCACAAAACGAAACCCAGGTGCTTTTGGAGGCGCCCGATAAATTTTTTAAAGAATGGGTAGAAAAGCACTACCTGGGCCTGATCAAAGAGGCGCTGCAGGAGTCATCGGGGGCCAAAGCCGCTGTCCAGCTTTGCGTAAACCCGGCAGGAAAAAGCGTAAAAAATAACATAGAGCAAATCCGCCCTAAAAGTAAAATCCAGCTCCCCGTAGATACTTCTAATTTAAATTCTCGTTATACTTTCGAAAACTTCGTAGTGGGCCCTTCTAACCGTCACGCCCACGCTTATTCTCAGGCGGTTGCTGACGGTCCGGCCAAGGCTTATAATCCTTTATTCATATACGGGGGGGTCGGGCTGGGTAAAACACATCTTTTACAGGCAATATGTCACAAGATAAGAAATCAATCGGAAGAAAACCTCAGGATCTACTATATTTCATCGGAAAGGTTCACTAATGAATTGATTGACGCCATACAACACCACTCAACCGGATCCTTCAGGCAGAAATACAGGAACGTCGATGTCCTGGTCATCGATGATATTCATTTTATCGCCGGAAAGGAGTCCACCCAGGAGGAGTTCTTCCACACCTTTAATACCCTGTATGATGCCCACAAACAGATAATCATCTCCTCTGACCGTCCGCCTAAAGAAATAGCAAACCTTCAGAGCCGGCTAGTCTCCCGCTTTGGCTGGGGCCTGACTACCGATATCCAGCCTCCCGATCTTGAAACCCGGGTCGCTATTTTAAAAAAGAAGATCGAGCGTGAACCGGTAGATGTAGAAGACGAGGTCATTTTTTTTATCGCCCAGCTTATCAAAACCAATATACGCGAGCTGGAGGGGGCGCTGATCCGCACGATCGCTTATTCTTTACTTGAAGAAAAACCTATTACCCTGGATCTAGCCAAGGAAGTATTAAAAGACCTGCTTAAAGAACCGCAAAAACTAATTACCGTTGATTTTATCCAGCGTTGCGTTGCCGAGGAGTTCGGCATTACGCTGCATGACCTTAAGACGCGCAGGCGGTATAAGACCATGGTCTTGCCGAGACAGGTGGCGATGTATTTAAGCCGCGAATTGACGGATTTGTCTTTGCCGGAAATAGGTAATTTTTTTGGGGGTAAAGATCACACTACGGTTTTACACGCTTTTAATAAGATAAAGGGGGAAATCAATAAAAACCCAACCTTAAAAAACAGGGTAGAAAAAGTAATACAAGTTATTCAACAATAGGCGCAAAAGTTATTCAATGAATTATATTTATATAACCTGGTGTAAATATAATAGTTAAGTTCTTTTCAACAAATATAACCCTTATTATTACTACTTTTACTATTTTTATATTACTGATTTCTTATTAGTATAGGAGAAAATCATGAAATTCAACGCACAAAAAGAAGTTTTATTAAACGCAATCCAAAAAGTCCAGAATGTTATAACCTCAAAATCGGCCTTGCCTATATTATCAAACATATTAATAGAAGCCGGTCAGGATAAGTTAAGGCTTACGGCAACCGATTTAGATATAGGTATAAGCTGTGTAATTGCTGTGGATATCCAGGAGGCCGGAGCGATAACCATTCCCGCCAAGAGGTTCAGCGAGATTATTAAAGAGTTGCCCGGAGAAAATGTATCCGTAAACACCAGAAAAAATAACCTGGTGATCATTGATGCGGGTATCTGCCAATTTAAAATAATGGGCTTATCTTCCGAGGAGTTCCCTAAATTAGCAGAATTTAAAGACAAAGAAGTAATAAAGATTGACCAAGCCGCCCTGAAAGAAATATTAAGCCTTACCTCTTTCGCTGTTTCTTTTGATGAAAGCCGCTATGTTTTAAACGGCATGCTTTTTAAGATCCATAAAGGCAACCTTAATGTGGTGGCTACGGACGGTAAAAGGCTGGCTATTTCCGAAAGAAAACTAAAACAGGCGACAGAACAAGAAATCAGTATTATTATTCCGGTTAAAACAATACAGGAGTTAAGCCGTAACCTGAAAGACGAGGGAGAGGTAGCGCTGGTTTTAGGTAATAATCAAGCTTTGTTCGAATTTGAGAACTTGGTGATAATTTCGCGCTTGATCGAGGGCGAGTTCCCGGATTACCGGCAGGTGATTCCTTCAGCTTCAGAATATAAAATAAAGATCAGGCGCGCGGATTTCTTATTGGCCGTCAAGCGAGCCTCGCTTCTGTCGACCCCGGATTATCAGGCAGTGAAATTAGAGGCGTTTAAGGACAAAATGGTGGTTTCTAAATCCACGCCCGACGTGGGGGAATCACGCGAAGAGGTTGCCGTAGAATACAAAGGTAAGGAGATGGCGATCGGATTTAATCCCAACTACCTGATCGATGTATTGAAAAACTTATCTGAAGAGCAGGTAGAGTTTGAGTTAAGCGACAGTGAAAAGCCTGCGGTTATACGCACCGGCGGTTATGTGTATATAGTTTTGCCGATGCGCTTAGGATAAAATCGAAAAGTTATCCTTGACATTTTGCGGGAATTATTTATTATATGGAATCTATTAAGGATACGGTAGGCCGCTTGATAAAAACTTGGCAATCTAAGGCAACGGCCGATAACCCGCAATTATGGCTGAGGGAGGTTTTTAATAAACAGCAGCAAAAACATACCTGCTTCTCGTATTTTAAAAAAGGTATTTTAGGCATAAAAGTGGATTCTTCGGCCTGGTCCTATCAGTTGAATCTGGAAAAGGCAAGATTACTGGAATCGCTGCGTCAAAGATCCTCCTCAGAGATAAAAGATTTACGCTTTAGTGTAGGGAATATAGAAGAGAAGGCGCATGAAAAAGAAAACAACAAGAAAAGATATCCCTCAGCCCGCCCCAAAGCAGGAAGAGCTCGTAAAGAATAAAAATTACGACGCCACTAACATACAGGTTCTTGAGGGCACAGAAGCGGTAAGGCGCAGGCCCGCCATGTACATCGGGGATACCGGCGTGCGCGGCCTGCATCACTTGGTCTATGAAGTTGTTGATAATAGCGTGGACGAGGCGCTGGCCGGATATTGCAATATTATTGTGGTTACCATAAACAGGGATAACAGCGCAAGTGTTGTAGATAACGGCCGCGGCATTCCCGTAGACATGCACAAGACCCAAAAGAAGCCGGCGGTAGAGGTGGCATTGACAACGCTGCATGCCGGTGGCAAATTTGATCACCGTGTATATAAAGTATCGGGAGGCCTGCACGGCGTAGGGGTGAGCGTAGTCAATGCGCTTTCAGACTGGCTGGAAGTAGAGGTCAGGCGTGACGGCAAGATTTACCACCAGCGTTACGAACGCGGCAAGACCGCTACAAAGCTTACGGTTATCGGGAAAAGTTCTTCCGCCGGAACCAAGGTAACCTTCAAGCCCGATAAAACGATCTTCAGTAAGACCGAT
>JAFGET010000046.1 GCA_016931435.1 Candidatus Omnitrophota bacterium | reverse complement strand
CAATGCCTGATCGTGATAAGACGCGACTACGGCGTCGTATTTTTTATGGCTTGCCTTGGCTATTGCGCTGTCCGCGGGGAGCGGCCCTTCCAGAAAGCTTATCTTTTTATTCAGGGCCCTTATCGCCGGACGCAAGACCATGTTTTCTTCATCTCCTAAGACGCCGTTATCCGAGGCGTGGGGATTCATCCCGCAGACAACAATGCGCGGATGCAAAATATCGAAATATTCTTTCAAACAGCGGTAAGTCATCAGGATCGTCTGAGAAATATCGCCCTTATTTAATTTAGGCCCGACTTGCCGCAAAGGTATATGGCGGGTAAGGAGGCTTATCCTTAGAGTGTTATTTAAAAGCAGCATCAATATATCTTTGGAGCGGGTGCGGCTGGCCAAATATTCGGTATGGCCGGTAAATTTATACCCGGCTAAATTTATGGACTCTTTTGAAACCGGGCAAGTCACCAGGCAATCAAACTTTTTTTCTTTAAGCAGCCCTAACGCCAGGTCCAGGTATTCGATGGATGCCTTTCCGTAATCAGGGCTGACTTTACCGAACCTAAAATGGTCCCTGGGAACATTCCTTAAATCTAGGAATTTTACCCCTGAGGCCTGGGCCCCGGCGGACGAAACCCGCTCAAACACCCGTTTATCCCCAATGATCACAAATTCGGCCAGCCCTTTAACTTTATGCATGGCCCTAGCGGTTATCGCCGGCCCTATTCCTGAAGGGTCGCCTAATGTGATTGCGACCTTTATCTTATTCCGGGAAGACCTTGATATATGATTGTTTTTTAAGTTCATCCAGCCATTCGCCTAAACTAACCTGCATTTTCTTGTTAAACAGATAGTTATTGATCTCATCCTGGACTTCAGAAAGGCTCTGTTGGCGGGGGCTGATTACCCGTTTCAGCCTGAAAATATAATACTTTTCGTCTATCTTTACGGGTTTTGATACTTCACCTAAATGCAGGGCGAAGACCGCCTGCTCTATCTCTTTTTTTAACTCTCCGTTTTTGCTCGCCCTGAATATATTCGTGGAAAAATCATACTGAGACACCAGCTCATAGAAGTCTTCCCCTTTTTTGATCTTCCCAAAAAATTCTTCGGCAAGGGCCAGGTTTTTAGCGGTTACCGATTCAAACTCCCTCTCGGCGGGGAGCATAAAATTCCCCGTATTTTCTTCATAAAATGCAGTGACCTCGGCAGGCATCACCTTGACTTTTTCTCTTATTTGCCTATCGATGATGGCGCGAATAAGCATCTGCTCTTTAATTTTTTTCTCTATGTCTGCCTGAGTAAGCCCCTGAGACAGTAAGGCCTCCTGAAAGACGCTTTCTGAAGGATAACTTTTCTTGATCTGGTCCATTCTGCCCTGGATCCTGTTTTCGTCGATCTCGATCTTGTTCTTTCTCGCCTCCTGCAACATCAGGCGGTCCTCGACCAATTTTCCCAGGAAATCCTCTTTCATCGCTTCGACCTTATCCTCCAGGTCTTTTTCCGCGTATTCTTGCGCCATTTGTATCCGCATCAGGTTGACAAAATCATCCAGGTCCTTTTGCGTAATCACCTCGCTATTTACGATAGCAACGATTTTATCCTGGGCGTAATTATTTAAGGCGAAAGCAAAAAATAAAAAACCAAAAACACACGACAAAATCAAAAATCTTAGACTTTTGAATTTATTATCCCGGCCTTTATTACTTTTCATTTATCATCACCTTTTTAAAATTAGCGATGGCTTCCCTAAGCAGCCTGCAATAAAGATCAAAGCCTACCGCCAAAATGAAACCATGCTGTTGCGTGCCTAAAATGTTTCCCGCTCCCCTTAATTCCAGGTCTTCCATGGCGATCTTAAACCCTGAACCCAACTCTACATGCTCTCTTATAGCAGCAAGCCTTTTCTGTGCCTGGGTATCCAATACCTCGCTTTTAGGGACTAAAAAATAGGCATAGGCACTTTTATCAAACCTGCCCACTCTGCCGCGAAGCTGATGTAGATCCGAGAGGCCAAACCGATGAGCATTATTTACGATGATAGTGTTGGCATTAGGTATATCTATCCCGGATTCAACGATCATGGTAGAGACAAGGATATCGATCTTGCCCCTGAAAAAATCAAGTATGATTTTTTCCAAAACCTTTGGGTGCATCTGCCCATGGGCGCAAGCCAAGCGCGCATGTTCCGGTAAAAGCTTAAGGACCGTTTTCTTTATTTCTTCGATGTCTTCGATGCGGTTATGCACGAAGAAGATCTGACCTTTGCGCTTAAGCTCCCTGTTTATCGCCTGCCTGATCAAATCTTCGTCATATTCTACCACAGCTGTTTTTATTGGCAAACGATTTTGCGGAGGAGAATTGATCAGGGACATATCCTTGGCCCCCATCAACCCCATATAAAGGGTGCGCGGAATAGGGGTAGCGGTAAGCGTAAGGATATCTAAGGTAAGCCTCAATTTTTTAAGCTTTTCCTTGGCGTTCACCCCGAAGCGCTGTTCCTCGTCGATGATCACCAGGCCAAGGTCCTTGAATTTCATGTCATCGGACAATAAGCGGTGGGTCCCGATGACTATATCGACCAGGCCTTTCGAAAGCGAATCAATTATTTCTTTTTGTTCGGCATCGGTCTTAAACCGGGAAAGCATCTCGACTCTTAACGGAAAATCTTTAAGGCGAGATGAAAAATTATAATAATGCTGCTCCGCCAGGATAGTGGTAGGCACAAGGTAGGCCGCTTGCCTGCCGTCCATGACCACCTTGAAAGCCGCTCTCATAGCCACTTCTGTTTTTCCGTATCCTACATCGCCGCAAAGAAGCCTGTCCATAGGCTTGGGCGACTCAAGGTCCCTTTTTACTTCTTCGAGCGCCCTTATCTGATCAGGCGTTTCTTTATAAAGAAAAGTATCTTCAAATTGCCTCTGCCACTCCGTATCCGAAGAGCAGGCGAAGCCTTTCGTGCTCAAACGCATAGCCTGAAGCGACAAAAACTCCCAAGCCAGCCTTTGGATCCCCTTTTTAGTCCTTTCTTTAGTCCTGGCCCACTGACGGCTTCCAAGCCTGTTCAGTTTCGGCCTCCTGGTTTTAAAAGCAATATATTTCTGGACCAGATGCATCTCTTCGACCGGCACGTAAAGGTTTTCCTTAAGGTCGTATTGAATATGCAAGTGGTCTTTAAAGACGCCGGCGGACTTTATTTTTCTGATGCCGATGAACCTGCCGATCCCATGCTGGTTATGCACTACGTAATCGCCGGCTTTTATATCGAGAAAATTCTCTATAGGAAAATCTTCCTTGAATGCGGTGATCTTAAAAGTCCCCGTCTTTTTTACGGGCAAAATAATCACCATGGAGTGCTGCCATAACATCAGGCCGTCAAAGACTGAAAAAGACCTTATAGAAAGGATATTATTGCCGACGCCGGCCTCGATACGGATTGGCAACTCGAAGGACCAGGGAAAAATATCAATAAGGTTTCCCCTGCGAGAAAAATCCCCTTCTTCAAGGACCTTTTCCTGCCTTTCATAACCAAAATCGACAAGGACAGCAAGGGTCTTTTCCAGGTCAACGGGGCCTTCTACGTATAATTTTAATGATTTAAACATAAGGTCGTAAAAAAAGCTGCCCTTTAAAGATAAGGGCAGCTTTAAGTTTTTTAAGAAAACCGGGCATCATTTCTTAGGCTTGCGACTCCAGGCAAGGACCAACGGAGAAGCGATAAATACCGTAGAATATATTCCGGAAATAAAACCGATCAAAAGGGCAAAAGCAAAATCGCTTAAAACCTCTCCTCCGAAAAGGAAGATCGAGACTACCGCGAACAAGGTAACGCAAGTAGTAAGGATAGTCCTTGCCAATGTCTGGTTTACGCTTAAGTTTATCAGGTCATAGAGGCTCATTTTCCTGTTCAGGCGCATATTTTCGCGCACCCTGTCGTAAATCACTATGGTGTCATTGATAGAATAACCGGCGATGGTCAAAAAAGCCGTGACACTCAACAGATCGATCTGCCTGCCTGTGGCAGCCATAAAACCCAGCGCTACCAAAACATCGTGGAAAAGGGCGATCACGCCGGCAATTGCAAAATTAAGGTGTTTAAAACGAAAACCCACGTAGATCAAGATCCCGGCTAATGACCAGATAAGGGCATGTATTGCTTTTGTTTTTAAGTGCTTACCCGCGGCAGGCCCTACCTGCTCTATGCGCAATATTTGTATGTCCTCTTGCGGAAAGGATTCCTTTAGCTTACCGGTGATAAGCTTGCTTTTGTCTTCGGCGGTCTTGATCAAGATTATCTTCGGATTATCTTTGAACTGCTGAATAGAAGCGGTGGACAACTCCATCTCCTTCAAAAGAAAACGGACCTTATCTACGGGGACCGCAGATTTAAAGCTGTATTCCTGTAATTGCCCTCCGGCAAAATCAATACCGTAAACTGCCATGCCTTTTTTGAAGAATATAGCCAGGCCGGAGATGATGACGATCAAAGAAACAACATACAATATTCTGCGTTTACCGATAAAATCTATTTTTGTTTCCCCGATGAACTTAAGCATGGGGAGCGATTTGATCAAGCCAAAATGAAAAAGCACTTCGAAGATCGTGCGCGTTACCACTATCGCCGTAAACATGCTGGCCAAAAGGCCGATAGTCAAGGTCACGGCAAAGCCCCTGATAGGGCCGGTCCCGAACTGAAATAAAAGAAAAGCGGCGATAAGCGTAGTGAGGTTTGAATCAAGGATCGCGGAAAACGCCCGGTTATAGCCGTTGGCAACAGAAACACGCAATGACCTGCCGTTTTTTATCTCTTCCCGGATACGCTCATTGATCAGGACGTTCGCGTCTACCGCCATACCTAAGGACAAAACAATACCGGCGATACCGGGCAGGGTCAGCGTAGCGGATATCCCGGGAAACAAAACAGGCAACATCCCTAATCCCCCCAGGATCATCAATAAGTTTAGGACCAATGCTACGTTCGCTATTAACCCGGCAAAAATATAATAGACCGCCATAAAAACCAGGACAAAAATACTCCCTATCACGCTGGCTTTTACGCCTTTTTTGATGGAATCCTGCCCTAACAAAGGCCCGACGGTCCTTTCTTCTTCTATGCGCATAGGCGCAGGCAGCGCGCCTACCCGCAAAATAATAGCCAGGTCCTGGGCTGTCTCGACATTGAAACGGCCGCTGATCACCGCTTCTCCGGAAGGGATAGCTTCGCGGATGCGCGGAGCAGATTGTAATTTTCCGTCTAATACTATAGCAAGCCTTCTGCCAACGTTATCGGAAGTGATCTGCGCGAACTTTTTTGCGCCCTCAGCATTGAAATGTAAAGATACTACGGGCTCATTAAACTGGCTTGAACTAAAATGCACTGACGCATTAGTGAGCGCGTCCCCCGTCAAAACAGCCTGTTTTTCAAGCAAGACCGGTTCATTATCATCCTGGGAACGCAGCAGTTCAAAGCCTTCCGGAATATTACCCTCTATCGCCTGCTTTAGTTTTTCTGTATCCGCAGAAACAAGCTTGAATTCAAGCAGGGCGGTTTTACCTATTAACTCGATAGCCCTATCCCGGTCGGTGACCCCCGGTAATTGCACTACTATCTCGTCTTCCCCCTGCCTCTGTATAGAAGGCTCCCTTACCCCGAACTGGTCTATCCTGTTACGGATAACCTCAAGTGCCCTGTCCGCGGCGTCCTCTTTTGCCTTGGCCGAAAGATGGCTGGTGTCTACTTTTAATAAAAGATGCATGCCGCCTTTTAAATCCAGGCCTAAATTTATCCTCTTTTCCAGAGGAAAAGCAAAATACGCGCATAGGCCTACCAATAATGACACCAAGAGAACCTTATAGAATAATTTTTTTTCCATCTTTCACCCTTAATATTATTGAACGCCCTTCTTTTTTAGAAGTGAAACACTGTTTTTTTCGATCTCGATCTTAACGTTGTCGTCGATCCTGATAATAAATGTCTTTTCTTTGACGCCGACTATAGTAGCGTGAATACCGCTTGAGGTGATGACTTCGTCGTTCTTCCCCAGGCCCTCCAGCATTTTTTTATGCGCTTTCTCTTTTGAGCGCTGCGGCCTGATAAGCAAAAAATAAAAGACCACGAATATCAAGATCATCGGTAACATATTGATCACCGGATTAGCTGCTTGCTGTGCCATTTGTTCCTCCTTAATTTACCCTGGTTTCTACATGTTCGAAAATTGACCCTTGGAGCTAAAGATTACGAAGTCCAGCAGAAGGGCGAAATCATTTAGACTTTTTCATTAAGCTTTTAACAGTCGGGGAGAGCTGCGCTCCGTTTTTTACCCAATATTCCAGGCGTTCTTTCTTCATTTTATACTGGCCGTTGACCGGGTTGTAAAAGCCTAACTCTTCAATGAATGCCCCGTCGCGCGCGCGCGTCTCCTCAAAAACGCTTATCCTGAAATGAGGCTTTTTACTCGGGTTTTTCCCTATTCTTCTTAACCTTATCCTCACTGCCATTTTATAGCCTCCTTAAATGAGGCCGCAACTTACGGAATCCCGCGAAGCGGGACGATAGTAAGTTGTTGGGCCGAATTTTGAGCTCCTGATGCTCTTGTCTGGCGAAATCCCTTAATGGAATAACTTCCACTATTTTGCAATTGCCTCCAATAAGGCTTTTGCTTTATTGACGGTCTCCGTGTACTCTTTCTCAGGAATAGAATCCGCTACTATTCCCGCTCCAGCCTGGACATACGCTACGCCCGAGCTGATCGTTATTGTCCTTATGGTAATACAAGTATCCATGTTATGGGAAAAACTGAAATACCCCACGCATCCGGCATAGATACCCCTGCGTAAATTTTCTAACTCATCGATTATCTCCATTGCCCGGATCTTGGGGCTTCCGGATACAGTACCCGCGGGAAAGCATGCCCTCAAGGTATCGTATGAATCGCAATCATTTTTTAATTCTCCCCGGACTTCACTCACTAAATGCATAACGTGAGAATACCGCTCGATGTTCATAAATTCCTTTACTCTGACAGTCCCGCTCTTTGAAACCCTGCCTAAATCGTTCCTTCCTAAGTCTACCAACATAAGATGTTCAGATCTCTCTTTGGCATCGCCTAGTAGCTGTTCGGCAAAAAACCGGTCTTCTTTTTCATCTCTGCCTCTCGGGCGGGTCCCGGCGATCGGCCGCGTCGAAACTACGCCGTCTTCGCAACGCACCAGCATCTCAGGAGATGAGCCGATCAAAAATATTTTATCCAGGTGTAAAAAAAACATATACGGCGAAGGGTTCAAGCTGCGTAAATTCCGGTATATCGCAAAAGGCTGCTTACGCACCCGCGCTTTAAACCTTTGCGATAAAACCGCCTGGATGATATCTCCTTTTTTGATATATTCCTTGGCCTTTTTTACCATATTCAAAAAATCTTTTTTTTCTAAGTTAGAAGAGATCTTGATCCCGGCCTTTACGGTCTGCTTATAATCCCCCTCCTGGCGCAGGGGCGTAGATAAATCCCTGCGTATCGCTTCGATTTTTTTTAAAGACTGAGCGTAAAGCTCGGTTTTATCTTTATTCGAGAGCGCTTTATTTGAGCCGCCGAGGATGACATTGGAAATGATCTTAATCGTATGATTGAAATGGTCAAAAACCAGCATGGTATCGGCTAAAATAAAAATGGCATCCGCATTTTTTAAGTCATCGGGGTTCTTATCCGGGAGGCTTTCAAAGAACCTTACCATATCATAGCCGATATATCCGACTAGCCCTCCACAAAAACGAGGAAGGCCTTTTACCAAGACAGTCCTAAAACTCGTCATCAGTTTTTTTATTTCCTCAAAAGGGTCAGCGCAGGCGAACGACCTCGTGCCCTTTCCGCGGGTAGAAATAGATACCTGCGCGCCTTTGCTTTTTATGACCAAGGAAGGCCTGCTCCCTAAAAACGAATAACGGGCTATCTTTTCCTGCCCTTCGACAGATTCCAGAAGAAAGCTATAGCTGTCTTTCTTTATCTTTAAATATGCCGAGACAGGGGTATCCAGATCCGCCCTTATTTCTTTATAGACCGGGATGACATTAGCGTCTTTGGAAAGATCCAAGAATTCCTTTAATGATGGTTTATACATGAGCCTTCTTTTTACCTTTTACCTTAAATGCTATTTTCCTGTAAAAACAACTGTGATTCCCTGTATGACAGGCAGCTCCGACCTGCCTGACCTTGATCAATAATGTGTCCTTATCACAATCATAGGCGACGGACTTGATATGCTGAAAGTGCCCGGAGGTCTCTCCTTTTACCCAGAATTTCTTCCTTGAACGGGACCAGAAACATGTCCTTTTGGATCTTAAGCTTATTTTCAAAGACGCGCAGTTCATATAAGCCAGCATCAAGACTTCGCCGCTTTTATAATCCTGTATAATAGCAGGGATCAATCCCTGCTTATCGTATTTTAATGCCCTCGGGTCGATCTTTCTTCCAGTCTTCATAAGCGCACCTTGATACCGTTATTGTTTAGGTATCTTTTTACCTCTCTTACCGTAAGCTGGCGATAATGAAAAATAGACGCAGCTAACGCCGCGGAAGCCGCAGTTTTTTTAAAAATATCCCGGAAATGCTTCAATTCTCCAGCTCCTCCGGAAGCGATCACCGGGATCTTTACCTCTTCCGATATCTTTTTGGTCAATTCAAGGTCATATCCGTCCTTGGTGCCGTCATGATCCATGCTGGTCAAGAGGATCTCGCCCGCGCCCAGCCGCGCAGATTCTTTTGCCCACCGGAGCGCATCTAGCCCTGTAGGCGTCCTTCCTCCGTTTATAAACACCTGCCATTTTTTCGACCTGCCGTTGCGTTTAGCATCTATTGCTACTACGATGCATTGACTGCCGAACTTTCCGGATGATTCGGCGATCAACTGAGGATATTTGACCGCCGAAGTATTTATGGAGACCTTGTCCGCGCCGGCATTCAAAAGGTCCCTTATATCTTTTATGCCCCTGATCCCTCCGCCCACCGTAAAAGGCATGAATATGTTTTTGGCGATCTTTTCAACCAACGCTATCAGGGTCTTTCTTTTTTCATAACTGGCAGTGATATCCAAAAATACCAGTTCATCGGCCATCTGCCGGTCATAAGCCCTGCCTACCGATACGGGGTCTCCGGCATCCTTTAAGCCTAAAAACTTAACCCCCTTTACAACCCTGCCTTCTTTTATATCCAGGCAGGGAATAATACGTTTTGTGAGCATGGGAATTACTTTATTTTGTTATAGAGGTATCCTTTTAATATATCCCAGGTTTTTTTACCGACCTTGCCGTCAACGGATAAACCGTTATTCTTCTGGAACATCTTTATCGCTTTTCTGGTCTGCCTGCCGATCCTACCATCGATTTTTCCTGGATTAAACCCGGCGTTTTTTAATGCTGCCTGGATCTGTTTTGCCGAAGGCCTGGATTTTACCTCAAAAGCTACATCGCTTTCGGGTCCCCCAAGATGGACGTCCTGGGAGCTTTTTAGGACGTCAATCTGCCTGTCTTTCATTTCGATCTCTTTCTCTAAGACAGAGATCTGATTTTTTAACTCCTGCAGTTTCCTATCTTTTGTGCAAACCGAAGCACAGCCAGAGAAGCATGAAATGACCGCAGCCGATAAAAATAAAACGGAAATTTTCCTGAGCATATCTCCCCCTTTTTAGGTATTCACGCGATTTTTATAGCCTGCGCTAAAGTAAATTTTCCTTCATATAGGGCTTTGCCGACGATCACGCCCGACAAGCCTTCTTTTTTAAACAGGCTTAATTTTCTTATATCGGCCAAAGAAGAGATCCCCCCGGAGGCAATAAGGCGCATGCCGGTCTCCTTAAGCAAACGGCGTATATCCTTTATGTTCGGCCCCATCAGGGTGCCGTCTTTTAATATATCGGTATAAATAAAATCGCGAAACCCGATCTGCTTAAGATGAAAGGCGAACCCGAGAGCGTCTTTTTTTTGCCTGGATCTATCTTTCCATCCTTTAACTAATAATCTTCCTTCTTTAGCGTCAAGGCTTACGATGACCTTGTGTTTAAAATTTTTAAACGCTTTCTTTAAAAAAGAATCGTCTTCTATGGCTTGGGTGCCTAAGACTACCCTGGATATCCCGCACTCAAGTATTTTTTTGATTGCGCCTATATCCCTTACCCCTCCGCCGAATTGCACGGGTATGCCGGTATCCCGGGCGATCTCCTGGGCAAGAGCCAGATTCCCAGGTACACCGCTTGAGGCCCCGTCTAGATCGACGATATGGATGAACTTCGCCCCCTGGCTTACCCAATGCTTGGCGGTCTTCAAAGGATTTTTTGAATACACCCTCTTGCTCTTGTCAAACTTACCCTGGGTAAGCCTGACCACGCAGCCGTCTTTTAAGTCTATCGCCGGGATGATCAACATAATTTAATGAAATTATTTAATATTTTGAGGCCCGTATTCTGGCTTTTTTCCGGGTGAAACTGCACCCCGTAAACATTCTCTCTATATACGGCAGAAGCAAAATTTATCCCGTATTCTGTAAAAGAAGCCACATCGTCTTCATCCCCGGCCTTAGCGTAATAAGAATGGCAAAAATAAGCATATTCCCTGCTGCCCAGCCCTTTAAAAAGAGGGCAACCCTTATCAATGATGTCCAATTTATTCCAGCCTATATGCGGGACTTTGAGGCCATTCATGTCTATAAATTTTTCTACACGTCCTTTTAAAACAGCCAACCCCTTTACGTCTCCTGCTTCCCGGCTTTTTTCAAAAAGCATCTGCATCCCCAGGCATATGCCTAAAAGAACCCCGCCCTTTTTTATATGCTCGTCCAACGCCTGCCCGATGCCGCTACGGCGCAATTGCCGCATCGCGTCACTGAAAGCGCCTACGCCCGGCAAGACAACTTTATCCGCGCTTCTGAATTCACCGGGCTTACTGACAATGCGGGTCTTTGCGCCCTGCGATTCCAGGGCCTTTTTTACACTGTGGATATTACCCATGCCGTAATCGATAATTGCGATCATAATACCCGTAACTAGTAAACTCGTAACTCGTAACTAGTAATTTAGTCGATGACTCCCTTGGTTGAAGGAATGCCTTTTCTGCGGGGATCGATCTTGGTTGCCTGATCCAAAGCCTTACCTAATGCCTTGAACACCGGTTCTAAGGATGTATGCAGATCGGCGACTACCGGATCAATAGTAATATGAATATCTGCTCCTAGATGCTTAGCGAATGATTCAAAAAAGTGTTCGGCATCTTTTAAGGCATACCCATTGTCATCTTGAGACGGCTGATGAACCCCCGGCGTCTTTAATTTTAGCGATCCTCTTCCGCTGATATCTAAAGCTATTGTTGCCAAGACATCCTCCATCGGCCAGGAAAAATTTCCTGATCTGGTTATGCCTTTTTTATCTCCCATGGCTTTTTTAAAAGCCTGCCCAAGGACAATTCCCACATCTTCATTAGTATGATGCGTATCGACTTTAAAATCCCCCTTGGCTTTGATATCCAAATCAAATAAACCATGGCAAGCAAATAACTCCAGCATATGGTCTAAAAAACCGATACCCGTATCTATTTTAGCTTTGCCACAACCATCGATATTTAAATTAACCGATATTTTTGTTTCTTTGGTCTTTCTTTCGACTTTCGCTTTTCTCATTTTTCCGCTCATATTTTCCCCTGTATGCTATCTACTCACTACTATTCTAAAACCTTGCCTTCACTGAATCCAAATGCTTACTTAGCCCTTCAATAGCGGCGATCTTTTCCAGCGGCTCCCTGATCTTCTCCAGCGCCTTTTTAGAATAACTGATGATATGGTTAGCCTTGATAAAATCGGAAGCGGAAAGCCCTGAGAAAAACCTGGCTGTTCCGTGTGTCGGTAGGACATGGCTGGGGCCCGCCGCATAATCGCCGACAGCCGTCGGGCTATAAGGCCCTAAAAATATTGCTCCCGCGTGCTTGATCATCTTAAGCAGCCTTTTGGGGTTATTTACCATGATCTCTAGATGTTCAGGGGCGATCTTATTGGTTATTTCAGCTGCCTGCTTCAAATGTTTTGCAAGGATTATAAAGCCGTCAACGTCTTCGGTTTGGTTTTTTATCTCTTTAGCCAGGCTGCGAGAATTGGTGATCAAAATAGCCAGGCCCTTATAATGTTCCGACTGAGCCTTCAGATCGGAAACAATGAATTTCGGTTCGGCGGTGCGGCTGGAGATGATCACCAGTTCCGTAGGCCCGGCGATCATATCGATATCCGTATACCCAAATACCTGACGCTTGGCTTCGCTGACGTAGATATTCCCCGGCCCGACGATCTTATCTACTTTAGGGATAGTCTTAGTACCGAAAGCTAAAGCCGCTATCGCCTGAGCGCCTCCGACCCGGTAGATCTCATCCACTTTTAAAAGGTCGGCTACTACCAGTATATGGGGATTGATATTGCCTTCTTTATCCGGCGGGCTGACCAGGGCTATTTTTTTGACGCCTGCTATTTTAGCCGGCAAAACCGTCATATAGACCGTAGATACCAGCGGCGCGGTGCCCGCGGGAATATAAATCCCGATCCTGTCTAAAGGAGCAAAATTCTCCCCTAAAACTACGCCATCTTCATCTTTCATCCTCCAGGGCTTACGCACGCATTTTCCGTAAAACTTATTTATATTTTCGATGATCACCTTAAGACTTGAGACAAAATTCGGCGTAATGCTCTGGTAGGCGCCGCTGATCTCGATCTGCGAGACCTTAAGTTGCCTCTGGGATAGTTTGACCTTATCGAATTTTTTGGTATATTTTAAAAGCGCTTCATCGCCTGTCGAACGAACGTCTTCAATGATCTGCTTTACTTTTTCCTCGGCTCTACGCGACCTGAACAGGCTGCGGTCATAGATCTTTTCCAGTTTTTTGCTGTTTGCTCGTATTAGTCTCATATTGATCCCGCAATGACGCTTTCGATTTTTTTAAATACCTGGGGGAAACCTTTTGGGTCGCTGCCTCCCGCCTGCGCAAAATCCTTCCTGCCTCCGCCTGAACCGCTTATGGATCCGGCTGTCTCGATAACGATCTTTGAGGCATCCAGCCCTCTTGAACATAAGTCATCGGTAAGCCCCAACACCAACAAGGCCTTACCTTTATTATTTGACCCCAGGGCGATCACCGCAGATGAACATTTTTGCTTGATCAGATCAACGGTCCT
>JAFGET010000045.1 GCA_016931435.1 Candidatus Omnitrophota bacterium | reverse complement strand
TAACTTATTGTACTATATAGGTTTAGTTTGGGCTTTCCCAATATCGCCAAGTTAACATAAGATATATTATAGGAAGTTGATATATAGGTCATATTTGGCCGTAAAGCTTAGTTTCTAAGGCAAATCCTTAGGCTTTTGGGCTATTTACCGGGATATCTTTCCTGTTCTTTTGGGGGTTGATCGGCTGCTCTTTTACTTCTTCCTGGGGATTGTTTTGGCGGGAACTTACCACGTAATAACCTCCCTGGATACGGATAATTTTACCCGTTACCAAGGCATCAGCAATGTTTTTCCTGGCCTTTCTAAGGATCCTGCTAAAGGTCTGCTGGGACACATGCATGGATCTAGATGCCTCTTTTTGGCTAAGTCCCTTCTGGTCAGCCAGCCTTATTGCCTCAAATTCATCAGTACTAAGATTAGCCTCATCAGGCCTTCCGGGCTTGCCCCTGGGGCTGAATTGGCTTATCGGAGGATTGATACCTACAAACCTGTATTTCTTAGGCCTTCCGCGCGCTTTCATATTTGCTCTTTTAGCTCGTCGAAGCCGATTTACTTAAATTTACTTACCTTTAACGACCGGTTTATTATGGGTAAGCACTCAATTATCCAATATGTTAAAATGATTACTTACTCATTATTCTTTATTCTTTTTAAACACCTTTGCCGGAATACCCACCACCACTGTGTTATCTGCTACATGGCGGTTCTTTGTGACTACGGCGCCGGCGCCTGTTATCGCGCGCCTGCCTATTTTAACCGGAGCAACCAATATCGAACCGCTGCCTACAAAAGCCCCTTCCTTTATCCTGGTCAGATGCTTTTCTTTACCGTCATAGTTAGCAATAATTGTGCCTGCCCCTATGTTCACCTTTTTATCGATCAAGGCATCCCCCAGATAAGTAAGGTGCTTGGCTTTTGAACCTTCGGAAATAGTTGAGCGGACAACTTCAACAAAGTTGCCAATAGCAGCAGTATCCTTGATCCTGGTCCCCTTTCTGATGCGGGCAAATGGCCCGATCTGACAGTTTTTTCCGATCTTTACGCCTGGTTCAATATAGGTCAAGGGATATATAGTAGTACCCTTTCCAATAGCCACTTTTTCGGAAATATATGTAGTAAAAGGATCGATAATATTGACCCCCTTTTTGATGAAATTATAGAGCCGGTCCAAACGCTCTCCATCGCGTTGGATAAGTTCGGCCAAACCATGTGATTTTGACGCCATACAACCTCCCTGATTAAGCGCCGATTGCCTGGCGGATAAGCCCTGCCAGAGAACCGGCTATTTGTTCTATTAGCCCCTGGTCCTTCCCCTCAACCATGACTCTGGCTAATAACTCTGTGCCTGAATAACGCAGTAGTATCCTGCCCTGGCCTCCCAACCGGCTGTTTGAAGCCTTCAGGCTTGCCTTTAAAGCCGGAATATCCTCAAAAGGCCTCTTTTCCCTGACCTTTATATTGACAAGGACCTGGGGATATTTAGTCATACATGAAGCAAGCTGGCTTAATTTCGCCTTATCTTTAAGCATGACCTGCAAAAGCTGTAAAGCCGTAAGTAATCCGTCCGGAGTAGGAGAATAATCTAAAAAGATAGTATGCCCGGACTGCTCGCCGCCTAAATTAAGCTTATTGGCCAAAAGAGACTCAAGGACATACTTATCGCCAACGTTTGCTATGATCATTTTGACCCCTATGCCGTTTAAAGAGGTCTTGAGGCCTAAATTACTCATTAATGTTCCGACTACAGTATTCTTACGCAGGTTTTTATTCTTGATCATATGGCGAGCCATAATAGCAATGACACAATCGCCATCCAGGATCCTCCCTGCCTCATCTATAAGGATACCCCTGTCGCCGTCACCGTCAACAGCGATACCGATATCTGACTTCGTATCTAAAACCAGTTTTTTAAGTAGCTGCGGGTCCAGCGCTCCTCCGATATTAATATTATGGCCGCAAGGCTTATCGTGTATGGAATAAACGGTTGCCCCCAGGCTCCTAAAGATCCGGGGAGCGAATCCGCAGGCAGCCCCCCAGGCGCAATCCAAAGCTATCTTAATACCCTTAAGATCAAGCCCCTTTACCGTAGAAGTAAGGAAACGGCTGTATTTTGCCTGGCTATCTCTTACTTTAAACTGCCTGCCTTTGGCCTTGCGTACAAAAGTAGAAACGCCGGAAGATACCATTTTCTCGATCTTCCTCTCTTGCCTAACTGAAAACTTAGCCCCTCGGCAGCCGAAAAATTTGAGACCGTTATCAGAGGCTTTATTATGGGAAGCGGAGATCATGATCCCGCAATCAGCCTTCAGGTTTTTAGTTAAAAAAGAAAGCCCCGGGGTAGTTATGGTCCCTGCCAAAAAAACATCCGCGCCCTCTGCCATAATGTTTTCAGCGAGCACTTCCTCTATTTGCTTTCCGCTTAAGCGGGTGTCCTTCCCGATCACTATCCTTACCCGCCTTGCCCCTGTTTTTTTTGGCATTACGGCGCGCGCGCAGGCGCGGGCGATCCTAGACAACATCTCATCCGTAAGCGGGTACATACCTGGCGTTCCCCGGATTCCGTCGGTTCCGAATAGATCGATTTTATTTTTCATTTGAAGGAGGTTGCTGAGCGGGAAATACGATAAAGGCCTGCTAAAAAACCGGGTCTTACCTGATATTCTCCTGCCTGGATTGCTCCCGGATTATCTTATTATGCTGCTTTCCTGTGGAATATATTTTCCCCTGCAGCTGAATGGCTAGAAATATCCTGGTTGCGATTATAGAGATACTGGCGATCATGATAAAACCGCCTATGGCGTAACCTAGATACTTAAGAAAACCTGTTTCTTTTTTTGCCAAATAACATACTGAGTAACCTAAAGCTAAAGCTATCAAAAGTATTACTGTATCCGCCCTACCCATAAAAAACATACATCACCTCGGCTATATTTCTGCTTCGTTAATAAGTTTGCGGTAATATTCAAGGCACTTGTGGCAGGTCTTGCCTTCCTTTTTCCACTCCGGATGGTCGCGCTGGATAAGGCCTATGATATATTCTTCCGCCTTTATATGCGCCAAAGAAGCGAACTCATCGACATCCCTGTTACAGATCTGGCACCTGTATTTCATTCTATTTCAGGCAATCATTTCTCCAGGAACAGCTCAATTGGTCGCAACTGCCCTTTGCGGTCTTAAAACAATCAAAATTCCCTTCCTTACGCTGGATATTCTTAATAAGTTCGTCTTTTGAAAACTTCCAGGTATTATTTATCCCTAAAGACCTGGCTTTTTTTTCTATTTCAGTCAACCTCATTTCTTCCCCTCCTAAGACTATATTTTATATATCTTGTCATTACCTCTTACCCGGGAATTCACTAAGACCCCTACCTCGTCACCCTTTTTTGCCAGTGTAACAGCCGCGTGGTCGATCTGGATAGAATCGACTCTTTGCGTAAAATCCGTAGTATGTCCTTTTATCTTGACCGTATCCCCCACCGCCAGCGGAGATTTCAACTTGATCACTGCCGCGCGGACCTTAGGAAAGTAGTGGGTGATAACACCTAGAATACTATCATTTTTCTTTCTTGCGGAAGGTTTTTTTATCGCGCGCTTCCTGAAGCTTTTCTTTGCGCTTTTTTTCTTCGTGATTTTTTTTGCTTTAATGACCTTTTTTTTAAGTGTTTTCTTAGCTTTGATCTTTTTCTTTTTTACGGCCATAATATACCTCCGCTTTTTTTAAAGATCTGGCAGATTATGGTTAATCGTTTAATTCCAGCAGCGAATCCACTTCCCCGAAAGGGTTATCTTCCTTATGAGGGTTATTCGAATCTTCTACCCATTTCCCGTCTACTACAAAACGGTAACGGTAACGGCCGGCGTTTAAATCCATGGTCTTCATCCAGCCGTTTTCCTGCCTTCTCATGCGGCTGTTTTCATCCATCGTCCAGTTATTGAAATCACCCACAAGATATACTTCCTG
>JAFGET010000044.1 GCA_016931435.1 Candidatus Omnitrophota bacterium | reverse complement strand
TCTCCCGATGTCGGGGGGATAAAGATGGCCAGGGCTTACGCCAAGAGGTTTTCAGCCGGGTTATCGATCATAGATAAAAGGCGGGATTCTCCGGAAAAAACCGAAGTCATGCATATTTTAGGAGAGGTGGAGCGCAAGAACGCGATCATCGTAGACGACCTGGTTGCCACCGGCAGTTCACTTATCGAGGCGGTATTGGCTTTGAAGAGAGCCAAGGCAAAAAGTATACACGCGGCAATCAGCCATGGGGTTTTATCCGGGCCGGCGATAGAGCGCCTGGATAAGTGTAAAGAGTTAGAGGAATTGATCATAACCGATAGCATTCCTTTAAGCAACCATAAGCGGCACTCGCGTATTAAGGTATTATCGATCGCGGGCCTTCTCGGTGAGGCGATCAGAAGGATACATAACGAAGAGTCGGTAAGTTCATTATTTGATTAGCATACAACGATCGGATTGCAGAAGAGGATTTTTCTTTAGTCTGTTTTCGGTAATCCCTTGAGCAAAGTGAGGTTAAATGGAAGAGCTTTTTTTGGATGTCGAGGTCAGGGAAGAGGTAGGCAGGGGTAAGATCAAGGCGTTAAGAGACGGCGGGTTTATCCCGGCGGTAGTCTATGGCGAAGGTAAAGAGGCTCAGGCCATCAAAATCTCGCACAAAGGTTTCTTACAGTTGATACATCAGCACCGTACTGAGAACGCGGTGATCAATTTAAAGGTAAAGGGGGGCAAGGATGCAAAATCGCATTCCTGCATGATCAAAGAGATCCAGTACGACCCGGTGCACGATGATATAAAACACGTAGATTTCTACGAAGTCTCTATGACTAAAGCGATCAAGGTGAATATTCCCGTAGCGGTAAAAGGAGAAGCCCCGGGTGTCAAGAATGACAACGGGTCCCTGGAACATATCCTTTGGGAGATCGAGGTAGAGTGCCTGCCTACGCAGATCCCGAAAAATATTGAAGTAGACGTAAGCAGTTTAAATATCGGCGACGCCGTGCATATAAAAGATATTGCCTTTCCCCCCCAGCTTAAGGTCATTAACAGCCCCGATTCTATAATCTTATCAGTGGCGCCTCCGATCAAGGAAGAGGAGGCTGCTGTGGCTGCCGAAGGCGAAGAAGCGAAGGAGCCTGAAGTGATCAAGGAAAAGAAAGAAGCTCCTGCTGCCGAAGGCGAAGAGAAGGCGGGGAAAGAGAAGAAGTGATCAAGAGACTGTTCTTTTGGTAACCTCAAGGATGAAGTTGATCGTAGGCTTAGGTAATCCCGGGAAAGAATACGAAGGCTCTCGGCACAATATCGGTTTTGCGGTTATACGGTCTTTAGCTGAAGATCTTAGAGCCGCGTTTAAAAAAGAAAAGTATTCGTTCTGCTTAAGCGCCAGACTTAAGGTAGGCGGCGAAAACCTGATATTAGCCATGCCGCTTACTTATATGAATCTTTCCGGAAGCGCGGTATATAGCCTGGTCAAAAGGCACAAAATAGATCCAGACGATCTTTTGATAGTATGCGACGATATGGACCTTGGGCTCGGGTCTCTGAGGATCAAACCGCAAGGCTCTTGCGGAGGGCATAGGGGGCTACGGTCCATCATTGATGCGCTAGGTAGCGATGATTTTAACCGCCTGCGCATAGGAATAGGCAGGCCTGCGCACCGATTACGTGCTGAACAGCGGATATCTGATGGCAACCGGTATGGGCTCGGGCCAGATCGGGAAGACAGCGAAATAGTTAAATACGTTTTATCGCCTTTCCAGAGAAAAGAAAGAGAGGCGATAAAAGAAGTATTAGCCCGGGCAGTAGATTGTTGTATGTGCTGGGTCGGTGAAGGAATAGAAAAGTGCATGAATAGATTTAACGGCGTAAAGAAATGACAGCCTTAAATTTATCGGGTAGTTTTTTATACGGAGAAAAGAATGAAAAAATACGAAGCAATGTTTATTCTCAGGCCGGATCTGCCGGAGGATGAAAAGAACGCCTTATTCAGCCAGATCAAAGAAGAAGTGACCAAAAATAACGGTTCCGTAACTCAGGCGGCAGTATGGGAAGAAAGGAGAAAACTCTATTTTCCTATAAAAAAATTCCAAGAAGGGGTATACTATTTGATGAATTTTGATATTGCTCCTTCAGAGATCGTAAAGATCCGCCACGCCTACAAATTAAATGAAGGGATATTGAGGGTATTGGTTAGCGCTATTAACTAGTGCCTTGTCAAATAAGGATTTGTTTGAAAAGGCGCTGACAGGGAGGGTGATTATGGATGAGATAGTCTTTGGAAATATTATGACGATTGCCGCCATTACCGGTTGCGTATTGAGCTTTTTAGTGGCGTTGGATCTTTTGACCGGCGCCAGAGTATTGTCTTTTGTTAAGAAAATATTAGACAGGCGTTTTAACGCGGATAAAATAATCATCAATTTAGGTCATGCTATCCGGGTTTTTTTAGATAAGATGGTGAATTTTGACGAACATATCGTCAACAATCCGAAAAAAAGGCTCAAGTGGGGAACGATTTTTTTGGTCATAGGTATTTTTATAGTTGTTCTGCTTATACTCGGCCGGTAACTGGGTTTTAAGGGGAGAAGAGATGGCAAATTTTAATAAAGTTTTACTGATGGGTAATTTGACCAGGGATCCGGAATTGCGCTATACGCCGCAGGGGGTGGCTGTAGTAAACCTGCGCCTTGCGGTCAATAGAAGGTTTAAGGACAGAAACCAGGAACAAAAAGAAGAGGTTTGTTTTGTCACGGCAGTAGTCTGGGATAAGCAGGCGGAGGCCTGCAATCAGTACCTGCATAAGGGCAGCCCCGTATTTATAGAAGGCCGGCTCCAGTCGCGCAGCTTTGAAGATAATTCCGGGCAGAAAAGGAATGTTATTGAGGTGAGGGCTGAGCGCGTGCAGTTTTTAGGCACAGGTTCTGGCAATAGGCCTGCCGAAACCGCGCCGCAAGAACAGATCCAGGATGTTAGCGGTTCCACAGAGAATACTTGGTTGCAGGAAAGCGAGGATAATCTTAATGAAAGTGGATACAAAGAAGCCGTTTAAGGGTAAATTTAAAGGCAGGAGACAGGACAGGGCTTTTTCTTTAAGAAAAAAATTCTGCCGTTTTTGCCAGGACAAGAACAGGACCATCGATTATAAAGATGTGAAGATGCTGGAAGGCTTTATCAGGGAAAGGGGCAAGATCATTTCCGTGCGTTCATCGGGAAATTGCGCCAGGCATCAAAGAAGGATAACCGAGGCGATCAAAAAGGCAAGGTTTATATCGCTGTTGCCTTACGTGAGAATATAGTAAAAGGCAAAAGAAAAAACGTAAAAAGGCAGAATTTTGCCTTTTGCGTTTTGACTTTTGAGTTTAAATATGGAAGTTATATTGAAGCAAGATGTTGACAGGGTAGGTAAGGCCGGGCAGGTAATAAAAGTAAAAGACGGCTTTGCGCGTAATTTTCTTATGCCTAACGGCCTGGCTGTGTTAAAGACAGAAAAAAACCTAAAAAAATTGGAAGAAGAAAAACAGTCTAAGTCTATGCAGCTGGAAAAGACTAAAAAGTCCGCGGAGCAAATAGTCGAAAAATTAAAGAATCTTTCTTTGACTATCCCGGTCTTGACTAAAGAAGAAGACAAGCTTTACGGAAGCGTCACGCAACTTGAGCTGGAGAAGGCTTTGAAAGAAGAAGGATTCGACATAAATAAAAACGCGATTCTTTTGAACGAGCCGATCAAGGCTCTGGGAATATATGAGGTGCCGATAAAACTGCATCCCGAAGTCTCCGCAAACATCAAGGTCTGGATCGTAAAAAAATAAGGCAAAAGTAAAAAGTAAAAAGGTAAAAGCACAAGGAAAAATTAAAAAGTTTTTAATTGTACTTTTAACTTTTACGTTTTTACTTTTGAGTTGATCAAGTGCCCAATACCGTATTAGACAAACTCCCGCCGCAGAACCTGGAAGCAGAAACGGCTGTTTTAGGCTCCATGCTTATGGATGAAAACGCCGTTGCCTGCGCTATCGAGAGGCTGGACAGGGAATCTTTTTACAAAGAAAGCCACAGGAAGATATTCGAAGCGATCTTAGACCTTTATAATTCCAACAAGGCCATAGACCTTGTTACTCTTACCAACGAGCTTAAAAGAAAAAGCGCCCTTGAGGAGATCGGCGGCGCAAGCTCGCTTACCGCTATCGTCAATTCCGTCCCCACATCCGCAAATATCAATCATTATGTAGGGATCGTCAAAGAAAAAAGTATTTTAAGGAGCCTGATCTCAAGTTCCACGCAAATAGTCTCCCTCTGTTATGAAAGCGAAGGGAATGTCGATGAGCTTGTGGATAACGCGGAAAAGCTGATCTTTGAAGTCCGCGACAGAAAACCCGGATCAAGTTACGCGCATTTAAAGGAAGTGATCAAGGACAGCATCGAGACTATCGATACGCTTTATCAGAAAAAAGCGCATGTCACCGGGGTCCCTACCGGATACATAGATTTTGATATCAAGACCGCGGGGTTACAGCCTTCCGATCTGATCATTGTGGCGGGCAGGCCTTCGATGGGCAAAAGCGCTTTTGCCTTAGGCGTAGCCGAATATGCCGGGGTAGTAGAAAAGGCCCCGGTAGTTTTTTTTAGCCTTGAAATGTCTAAAGAGCAGCTTGTGCAGAGGATGCTTTGCTCGCACGCTAAGGTAGACGCGCATAAGGTCAGGACCGGCTACCTTTCCCCTTCGGATTGGCCGCGCTTGACCGCGGCGGCAGGGAAACTTTCTGAGGCCCCGATATTTATCGATGATACGCCCGCTATCTCAGTCATGGAATTACGCGCTAAGGCCCGCCGTATCAAGGCCCAGCAGGATATCAAATTGATCATTCTAGACTACCTGCAGCTTATGCGCGGGGCAACCGGCGATGAAAACAGGCAGCAGGAGATCTCCAATATTTCCCGTTCCTTAAAAGCCCTCGCGCGCGAACTGAATGTTCCGATCATCGCTATCAGCCAGTTATCGCGCGCGGTTGAATCGCGCACTGACCACAGGCCTCAACTTTCGGATCTGCGCGAATCCGGGGCGATAGAACAAGACGCCGATGTCGTGGTCTTGATATTGAGAGAAGAATATTATAATCCTACCCCCGACAATCAGGGGATTTCCGAGATCATTATCGCTAAGCAGCGTAATGGCCCGGTAGGTTCGCTGAAATTGGCTTTTATCAAGGAATATACGCGTTTTGAAAACATCGCGCGTATCGAATAATTATCGAGGTCCCGCCACTGTAAAGCCCATATTTTGACATCGTTACAGGGGCGGGATTTCTAAATATCAGGAGGAGTTTAGATGCAACAGGTTGATTTATTATGGCTGGCACCGGCGGGATCTATATTGGCTTTGAGTTTTGCGGCTTACCTTGTTATTTCTATCTTAAGAAGAGATAAGGGCAGCGATAAGATGCAGGAAATCGCCCAGGCGGTAAAAGTCGGCGCCAGGGCTTATCTTAAAAGGCAGTATCTGGGTGTATCTTTATTTTTTGCGGTCGTCCTGGTGATCCTTTTATTCTTGTCTTTCAAGAATTATCTGCCGATTTTTGTCCCTTTTGCTTTTTTGACCGGAGGTTTTTTCTCAGGGCTTTCCGGTTTTATCGGGATGACCATTGCCACGGAATCTTCAAACCGCACCGCAGCCGCGGCTATAAAAAGTCTAAATTCCGGTTTACGCGTGGCTTTTTCAAGCGGAGCGGTGATGGGCTTGACTGTGGTCGGGCTGGGGTTATTGGATCTAAGTATATGGTATTATTTTCTTAATTGGTATTATTCGGCGCACCCGCTTCCTGCGGGTATTGATAAGATCGGCGCGATCACTTCTACCATGTTGTGTTTTGGCATGGGCGCCAGTTTCCAGGCGCTTTTTGCCCGCGTGGGAGGGGGTATTTTCACCAAGGCAGCGGATGTGGGAGCGGATTTAGTAGGTAAGGTCGAAGCCGGTATCCCCGAAGATGACCCGCGAAATCCCGCGGTCATTGCTGATAACGTGGGAGATAATGTGGGCGATGTCGCCGGCATGGGCGCGGA
>JAFGET010000043.1 GCA_016931435.1 Candidatus Omnitrophota bacterium | reverse complement strand
TATATCAATGTGGACCCCGGCACGATGAACCCTTATCAGCATGGGGAGGTTTATGTTACCGAGGACGGGGCAGAGACAGACTTAGACCTTGGCCATTACGAACGCTTTACCACAGCCCAGATGACCAGATTCAATAATGTGACCACCGGTCAGGTATACAATTCCGTGATCTCACGCGAACGCCGCGGCGACTATCTGGGTAAAACTATACAGGTCATCCCGCATATCACCGGAGAGATCAAGGATAGAATAAAACAGGCGGCTTCTGTTTCTCATGCCGAAATAATCCTGGTTGAGATCGGGGGGACGGTCGGAGATATAGAAAGTCTGCCGTTTTTGGAAGCCGCCAGGCAGTTCGGTTTAGATATGGGCAGGGATAATGTCTTATACATACATGTTACCCTGGTCCCGTATATTAAATGCGCTGAAGAAATAAAGACCAAGCCTACGCAGCATAGCGTCGGGACATTGCGCGAAATAGGGATACAACCGGATGTCTTGATCTGCCGCACGGAAAAAACTTTATCTTACGAAGTAAAAGAAAAGATATCACTTTTTTGCAATATGCGCAAGGAAGCGGTTATTGAAGCGAAAGATGTTTCTTCGATCTATCAGGTTCCCTTGATCTTCAAGGAGCAGGTGCTGGATGAAATAATCTTAAGCCACTTTAAGTTGATATCCGCACCCTCTAAGCTTAAGGAATGGGAAAAAAATGTGGTAGAAAAAGCTGTTGATCCTAAATATAAAACAACGATAGCGCTTGTAGGTAAGTATATAGGCTTGCAGGATGCCTATAAATCTATTCACGAAGCCTTAGCACATGCCGGTATTGCAAATGATGCAAGGGTGGAGATCAAGAAAGTCGACTCCGAAGACATAGAAAGGTTAGGAGTGGATGAATGCCTATCAGGAGTAGATGGTATACTTGTCCCGGGAGGATTCGGATACCGCGGCATAGAAGGTAAGATCAGCGCTATACGTTATGCCCGAGAGAATAACATCCCGTTTTTAGGTCTATGTTTAGGGATGCAGTGCGCGGTAATTGAATTTGCCAGAAGTGTCTGTGGATTAAAGGGGGCAAATTCTACTGAATTCAAACTTAAGGCAGCGCATCCGGTAATAAGCCTTCTAGAGGAGCAAAAGAAGGTAAGGGGTATGGGTGGCACCATGCGTTTAGGGGCTTATCCGTGTAAAATAAAGACTGGAACAAAGGCTTACGGTATGTATAATAGGACGCAAGTTTTTGAACGGCACAGGCACAGGTATGAGTTCAATAATAAATATAGAAAGGTAATGGAGAGAAAAGGTATGGTCTTTTCCGGGGTGTACGTAAAAAAGAACCTAGTTGAGATAATAGAACTTAAGTGGCATCCTTATTTTATCGCGGTACAGTTCCATCCAGAATTCAAGTCCCGCCCCGATAAAGCGCATCCTTTATTTGCTGGTTTCATAAAGGCAGCCTTACAAAGTCAAAATTAAAAAGGGGAAAGTCAAAGGTATAAGGAAAAATTATTCAGTCTTTACGGAAGTTTGTATATATAAGCGCGCATCAGGGGAAATTTTAAATTTTTAACCGAACTTTTGCCTTTTACGTTTTTACTTTTAAGTTTAATAAGATGACAGCTGTTTTAGCCTTAGAAGACGGGAGAATATTCAGAGGAAGGTCGTTCGGAGCCTTGGGAGAGCGTTTCGGTGAGGTGGTCTTTAATACCAGCATGAGCGGTTATCAGGAGATAATCACCGATCCTTCTTATAAAGGCCAGATCATTACCATGACTTATCCTTTGATCGGAAATTATGGGGTGAATAAAGAAGATATTGAGTCCCGGTGTCCTTTTACAGAAGGATTTGTAGTAAAGGAATATAGCAAAATAGCAAGTAACTGGCGCGCCGAGAAGACCTTGGGGGAATACCTTAAGGAAAACGATATTCTAGGCATAGAGGGTATAGATACGCGCGGGCTCACTTTACATATCCGCAGGGCAGGGGCAATGAAGGCGGTACTATCTACACAGGATGAGGATGAAAAAAGCTTGGTTACCAAAGCACGTAATAGCCGGGGGTTGATCGGGATAGACCTGGTCAAGGAAGTAAGCACCAGAAAAAAATATATCTGGTCTCCCCAGAAGGCCAGTCATAAGGTCGTAGTCATTGATTGCGGAGTAAAATATAATATCTTAAGAGAACTTCTTAAAAATCACTGTCAGGTAATCGTAGTCCCCGCAAAGACAGAGGCAGAGGATATCTTAAAGATAAAACCGCATGGCCTTCTGTTTTCTAACGGGCCCGGGGACCCTGCTGCCGTAAGTTACGTGGTTGAGACAGTCAGAAATTTACTTGGGCGCATACCGATATTCGGTATATGCCTGGGGCATCAGATTTTAGGTTTAGCCATGGGTGGTAAGACCTACAAGCTTAAATTCGGCCATCACGGGGCAAACCACCCGGTAAAAGATATGAAAACAAATAAAATCTCTATCACTTCACAGAACCACGGGTTTTGCCTGGATATAGATACTTTAAATAAAAAAGAGATAGAGATAACGCATATAAATTTGAACGACCGGACTTTAGAGGGGATGAAACATAAAAAATTTCCGGCATTCTCCGTGCAGTTCCATCCGGAAGCTTCTCCCGGCCCTCATGATTCCTCGTATTTATTTGGAGAATTTATCGATTTAATGCAAAAATCAAAATCCAAAAATAAAAATTACATATAAAAATGCAAAATGCCTAAGAAATTTTTGAATTTTGGTTTGTCATTTTGAAATTTGATTTTTAATATTTGAATTTAAAAGATGCCTAAACGTAAAGATATTAAAAAGATAATGATCATCGGCTCAGGCCCGATCGTCATCGGGCAGGCATGTGAGTTCGATTATTCCGGGACGCAGGCATGCAAGGTCCTCAAGGAAGAGGGTTTTGAGGTCGTCTTAGTAAATTCAAACCCCGCTACTATCATGACCGATCCGGAAACAGCGGATGAGACCTATATTGAACCGATAAGTACCGATATGTTGGTTAAGATCATTGCTAAAGAGCGCCCGGATGCTTTATTGCCGACATTAGGCGGGCAGACCGCTCTAAATGCCGCAGTTGAGCTGGATAAAAAAGGTATTTTAAAAAAATACAAAGTAAAGACCATCGGAGCAAATATTCAGGCGATCAAGAAGGGAGAAGACCGCAAACTCTTTAAACAGGCGATGCAAAAGATCGGCCTGGACCTTCCTAAAAGCGGCAAGGCATATGGCCTCAAAGAAGCGCTTGAGATCGCAAAGACTATAGGATTTCCCCTGATCATCAGGCCGAGTTTTACCTTAGGCGGGACAGGCGGGAGCATGGCTTATAATATCGAAGAATTCAAGGGGTTTGCAAAAAAAGGGCTGGAAGCAAGCATGATCAGCGAGATCCTCATCGAAGAATCTGTCGCCGGCTGGAAAGAATTTGAGCTTGAGGTCATGCGTGACTCAAAAGATAATGTAGTAATAGTCTGCTCTATAGAAAATTTAGACCCTATGGGAGTGCATACCGGAGACAGTATTACGGTTGCCCCTGCCCAGACCTTGACCGACAAGGAATACCAGAATATGCGTAACGCCGCTATTGCCTGTATCAGAGAGATAGGCGTTGAGACCGGTGGTTCAAATATCCAGTTTGCGGTGCATCCTGAGACGGGACGCATGGTAATAATAGAGATGAATCCGCGCGTTTCGCGAAGCTCGGCCTTGGCATCAAAGGCCACGGGCTTTCCTATTGCGAAGATAGCGGCAAAACTGGCGGTAGGCTATACCCTGGATGAGATCC
>JAFGET010000001.1 GCA_016931435.1 Candidatus Omnitrophota bacterium | reverse complement strand
TACAAAGAAAGATCTATCCGAACAGCAGGTCGAAAAAATCAAGAGCCTGTTTAAGGGCTACTCTGATAGTGAGCTGGCGGAGATCTTGGCCGATAATATATTAAATACCGAGGAGTTCGATAATCTAAGTTTAGGGCTTTTTTCAAAGATCATAGATGCCGGCAAACATTCGGTAGTCGCCTCATTGGCGACGGATGCCCTGAACGAACATTTCAGCGAAGACAGGGAAAAACTGCAGGGCAAGGTTAAAAAGCTTATCAGCGCTTCGGAAAAAGATTCCGTTTCCGAAGTCTATCGCAATACCCTTTCTTTGTTCCTGGAAGATATTTCCTACGAAAAAAAATTCTATTTAGACCGCGATTCCGCGCAGGCGAATTACCGCCTGATCCTTATTTCTTTTATTTTAGATGAAAAAAATAAATCTTGGTTGAATACCATAACGCAGGAGATCATCAAGATACTGGAAGGCTTTACAAAGCAAGCGGACTTTGTGTATTTAAAGCTTCTGACGGATATCCTGAAAGAAAAGAAGGCCCAGGGCCCTCAGCAGTTTTCGGCATTCGAACAACTAGAGAATAAGATAATCGTTTTTCTGGAAAACGCGGTTTTAACTCAACAGGTCCCGGATGATTCTATCTACATCCTGGATTATCTTAAGGCGAGCAGTATCGGGATCGAACCGTACCTGAAGAGGATATTCACGGAGAATGTAGCCGACAAGGTATTACTAAAGATGCTGTTTAAGCTCTTTCCCGAGGCCTCAGCGGTCTTTTTCGAAGAATTAGAGAAGAAATATTCGGATATGGAGTTTATTCACGGGATAAGTAGAAGTCTGAAAGAGATAAATAATACGGCTGCTTTAGAAATACTGAAGAAAATATATAATTCCGACACCTCAAATAATTATATCAAGATAGGCGTTTTAAAAAACATGCGCGAGCTGGACTTGGTCGATAAGGAATTTCTTATGCCGATATTAGAGAAATCCGATATAATTTTTAAAAAGGAAGCCTTATCTATTTTATCTAAGGATGCAAAAACCAAGCACGAGGCGCTCTCTAAGCTTTTTTACATCAAAGGGCGCTGGTGGAAGATAAATAAAATGCTCATGGATAATATAATAGTCGTAGGAGAGATAGGTTTAAAGGATGCTAAGGAATATTTGCAGGATATGGCGAAAAGGCCGTTTTTCTGGAATAAGTCAATCAGGCGTAAAGCCGAAGAGGTCTTGGCGAGATGGCGATAGCGGATAAAGTAAGGAGTATCCTTCGTGATCTGATCGGTTGCCTGCAGCGGGTAGCGCTTTATTCTCCAGGGCATAAGATATTCCTGGACTCTGTCGATAAGACTTATGAGCATATGCGCGATGTCTTTGAGGAAAAAGGCGAGATCATCGTCGGTATCATCAGCGGAGAGTTTGTTTTTGAAAAAGAAATATTTTTTGAATTAAGTAACCTGCAGATAGCAAAGAATATAATCGATTTATTACAGGCTAAACAGGTGGATAAGATCATTTTTTATCCTGGGCTGTCAAAAGAAGACCTGGCCAATTTTGTCGTATTCTTGATGAATGTCCAAAAGGAGTCCGGCAGGAAGGAGGCGCATGAATTTTTGGCGGCAAGCGGGATTAAAAATATTGCTTTAGGCAGGCCTAGCGGCGATACCGGTGAGGGGGAACCCCAGGCTGCTTTGGAGGTCAGTAAGCTTGAAGAATATTTACGTAAATCTTCCGGTTTCATAGATACGGTGCTTAAGAATCAGGAAACCGACGCCTTCTCTATGAAGATCAACGCCATGGAGATCGTGGATAACCTTTCAATTTATCACAGAGAGATTTTGAAGTTGACCTCGATCAAAAGGCACGATGTCACGACTTATTTACATATCGTCAACGTCTCGATATTGTCCATGTATTTCTCTTCAAAAATCGGGTTTTCTAAAAACGATGTCCTGGATATAGGGCTGGCTGCGATGTTTCATGATATCGGTAAGATCTATATTTCCCAGGGTATACTCGATAAACGCGGCAAATTGACGGAAGAGGAATTCGGCAATATACGTAATCACGCTGAATTTGGCTCCCGTTTACTGTTGAAATACGTCCCCAGCTTAGGGGTCTTGCCGGTTCTGGTGGCTTTTGAGCATCATCTGGGTTATAATTCGAAAGGTTACCCCAAATTACCGTTCACCTATAAACCCCACACGGTTTCCCTGATTGTTTCTATCTGTGACGTTTATGACGCGCTTTATCAACGCAGGAGCTATAAACGCGATTATCCTCCCGAGTTTGTCTATAATATAATGATCAGGGATAAGGGCACTTTTTTTGATCCGGAGCTTATAGATAAATTCTTTAAGATCGTAGGCGTCTGGCCTATCGGCACGGTGGTTTTGTTAAGCGACGGACGGATCGCTATAGTGCGTCAGGAAAATGAAGAAGATATTTTTTCTCCGCGCGTAGAGGCTGTGCATCCCCAGGAAGAAAAAGAACTCATTGATTTAAAAGAGAGAAAAAGTGAATTGAAGATAACGCGCTCATTAAATCCTTTTACGGAAGGAAAATTATATCTGCACCTGGTATAGTTTTCAGCCTCTAAGGGGCGATTCCCGAATAGATGCATACGAGAATTAAACTTGGGCTCGCCGTAGGATTTGACAGTTTATAAAAAGTTGGTATAATTAAGCGTTTAATCCATAGCAGAAATCCTCCGGACTTTAGTACGGGGAGATTCAATTTGCCGGCGTAGCTCAGTTGGTAGAGCAGCGCTTTCGTAAAGCGCGGGTCGGAGGTTCGATCCCTCTC
>JAFGET010000006.1 GCA_016931435.1 Candidatus Omnitrophota bacterium | reverse complement strand
GCATAGATAATTCCCTGACCGCATCGGGGTTCAATGAGCCGTTTGAGTGGTACATATTGCGCACGCCGCGGGCCTTGGCGATCCTGGCCGTATCCACCATATATTCATAGAAGACCGAAGGCTCGGTATAGGTATAGGCAATACTGGGGCAGCCGTTACGCACCGCTTCGCTTACTACTTCCTGAGGGGACAACTCGTAACTTTCCAACTCTTCAGGCGCTGACTGTGAAATAGACCAGTTCTGGCAGAATTTACAGCGGTAATTACATCCGGCGGTAGCGATAGAAAATATAGGCGTCCCGGGCAGAAAATGAAAAAGTGGTTTTTTCTCGATAGGATCAACGTGTATTGCGCAGGGTGAACCATAAACCAAAGAATATAATTTACCCTCATGGGGTTCTCTTACACGGCAGAAACTCCTCTGACCTTCTGATAAAGTACAGCCGCGCGGGCAAAGCTTGCATTGCACGGTATTCTCGTCAATCTTGTCATAAAACCTGGCTTCGTGCAGATAAAGGGCATCTTCTTTAGCCTGGGCGCTTTTGCGCCCGAAGAAATCGGTAAAGGATGCCGCCGCAAGCCCCAAACAAAAAACGCAGGCCTCTTTTAAGAACTGCCTGCGCGTGACTTTTCTTTTAAGGAACTTTTCCATCGCCCGCGATCACTTTTTTGCCGAAAGCCTTTCTTTAAGAAAATCCCTGAATTCCTGCGGAAACTCCACTTTTGCCCTGCCGGCAGAACACTTGTCTATGACTTCTGCGATCCTGGGTATCATATTATAAGGCAGGCTTACCAAGAGCTTGTCTTTTTCTACGCCGCACATTTTTCTGGCGGTATAGTCGTAAAAAGAAATATTCACTTCGCAAGAGACCAAAGGATAGATAACGCTCATCCTGCAGGTCGGCCCGCCGATCTGGATCTTAGGCATCTTACCGTCTAAAAAAGTAACCAGCGTCAAAATCCTGCAGGCCGCCTCGGCATTTACGATAAAGATGACCAGCTGCGGCTCTATCTTCGCCTCTTCGAGCGGCGAAAGCGAAAAAGAGGAAGCGGAATTATCCGGGACATCGCCCATTTGCGACATGAGGTTATCCAGGGCGGGATAAGAACAAAAAAGCTTTTCCCCCTCAACGACAAATTTCTTTATCATCTCATTGATCTTGGGGTCTTTTATCCTGTGAAAGCCCAGATGCCAGCTTGCGCCAAAACAGGCGTTATTGTCCTTATTTATCACGCCGGCCTGCCCTTTTCCGGCGTCTAAGATCAGGCGGCAGATACGCGATTTTTTTTCAGGAGTATCCGCAGCAGAAGCCCTACGGACGCAGCTTAATGCGACCGGGCTGTAATCCAGGCCTAAAAGCTCTTTAAAAACCAAAGAATACTGCTGCCAGTCTTTTTTATCCATAGTTAAAAAGCCAGGGCTTTTTTAGGGCAAACCGCCACGCATAAACCGCATTTTAAACAATCCTTATCCGTCATCGGCTGTATGCCGGTTTTTTTGTAAAGATAAGGCTTGATGCCTATCGGGCAGGCCTTGGCGCACAATTTACATTCCACGCATGATTCGGAATCGATCTTAAGGGTATGCCTCCCCTTGCCGGATAAATTGGCCAATGTGCCTATGGGGCAGAAAGAACACCAGCTGCGCGGATGAAATATCAACGCCAAAATCACTCCTAAAACGATAGTGGCAGTAAGCATTATTATAAAAAACAAGCCTATTTTATTCATATCCGGCCAGCGCAGGCCCAGATTAAAAGCCATGACCGCAAGAAGAGCGGTCAACACCGATACCCTAAAATACATATTTTTAAATAAGGTCGGGATGCCGGCTTTTGAGCTAAGAGGCGTAGTAAACGCGTCGTAAAAACTGCCGCGCGGGCAAAACCAGTCGCACCATTTACGGCCGCGCCAGAAAGCCATGCCTATGCCGAAAAGCATGCACAAAGGGATAAAAAAACCTAATAGCGGATAGTGCCAGCCTACTGATAAAAGTATAATAAAGGCTAGGCCGCTAAAGATCTGCTTCAGCCTTCTTTTGCCGCGCTTAATCTGGTATTCGTCCATATTAGATCTGGCTGGGTCAAAGTTAAAAGTTTAGAATTTATTGCTGGCAAGATACCTGAAGGCGCCTAAAGAGGCTTTAGCCCCCTCTCCCGCGGCGATAATGATCTGTTTTTCCGGGACATCCGTGACGTCACCTGCGGCAAAAATCCCCAGGACGTTGGTCTCGTTATAACAATTTACTTTTATCTCGCCGGCCTGGTTCTTTTCTATGCCTTCGGCAAAATCCGAATTCGGCACCAAGCCGATTTCAACAAATATCCCTTTGACCGCAAGGTATTCTTTTTTACCTTCTCTATCTATCCTGATGCCGCTTACCATCTTATCGCCAAAGACTGAGACTACCTTAGAGCTGTTTAAAACAGTGGCTTTTTCGCTGGTTTGTAATTTTTCCCGCATTACCGCGTCGCCGCCGAGGGAAACGGTATTGTTGATGATATAGACCCGGCTTGCCAGATTTATCAGCTGCAAAGCAGCATCCAGGGCGGAATTACCTCCCCCTATGACTGCCACATCCTTACCGGCAAATATCGGGCCGTCACAGGTAGCGCAATAAGTAAGGCCTTTATTTTTATATTCCTTTTCACCGGGAACGCCCAGCTCGCGGGATTTTTTCCCGGATGAGATTATGGCACTTTTTGCCTCGTAAGAGCCCTTGACGGTCTTTACTATGACCTTATTATCAATTTTACTGATCTGGACGGCTTCTTCGTTCTCTTTTAAAGTAATATCGAACTTACGCAGGTGCTCTTCGAATTTTACGGCAAGTTCCGGGCCGCTGATGAACTGGTAACCGGTATAGTTCTC
>JAFGET010000042.1 GCA_016931435.1 Candidatus Omnitrophota bacterium | reverse complement strand
ATCGATATATCCTTAAAAACTACAGACCGCTATCAATTCAGTAGAGCGGGGCATCATCTTCTTATCAATAATAATGTCGCTGTTATCCGCCTCATCCCATGACCTGGTCCCGACAGCATTACACACCTTCTTACGTAAGATGCCCGGCAGCATCGCCCTGAAATGAAAAATATCCAATTTTTGAAGATAATAATGAAAATTTGACTGCTTGCGTCTTTCGCCAAAAATCTCAACCCGAGCAAAATATTTTTTCAGGAAACTCTCAAAATCAGTGTACGAAAGCTCAAATTTATGAAAAGGATTACTTGGTTTATATGTGGTCTTCCTGGCATGAGGCGTTGAGACAATAAAAACCCCTGTTTTTTTAATAACCCGCTTTACCTCCTTTAAAAATTCTTCAGGATAATCCAGGTGCTCCAACGTCTCAAAAGAACAGACGATATCGTAACTTTGGTCCGGAAACTTAAGCTTGCAGGCATCCATTACATAAAATTCAATATTGCTTTTCTTATAATGAGATTTGGCGTAAGCGATACTTTCCGAAGAAATATCAACTCCATCTACGGTTCTCGCAAAATCCGAAAGAAAAAAAGTCCCGTACCCCATTCCGCAGGCTACATCTAAAACAATTCTATCTTTAGTAAAATGACTGGCAAAATCATAGCGTTTCAAATGCGAGGCTAACGGGCCTCCTGTTGTCTGGTGCGGAACGATCCTTTCCGGATATGAGGATATTCTATTCACTTATCGCCTCCGAAAAATTTTGATAAATGACCTCGGTAAAAATGATGCCATCAGATGTAAAATACTGCGGGAACTTAAAAAATCAAGCGGCTTCAAAACCAATGCCTTGAGGGCATACTTGCGAAATTCACACAAGTCAGAATGGATGTAATAAGCGCTGGCAATATGATAAATAAAATTATAACGCAGTTGACGGCGAAAACGCATACCTGCAAAAGAATCAATAATAGCCAGATGCTTCATCGAGGTTTTTATCCGTCCCGTAAAAAACTCCTCTTTATTTGACTGCAGTCCATGCATACGGAAACTCGCTAACGGCTCAGCGATCAGGCCTATGCGGTATTTTAGAGAAAAGCGCAAATAAAAATCCCAATCTTCAAAAGCCGGGATATCAGGATCAAAAAGCCCCACGCCTTCTACAAGCTTCTTTTTAAAGATCACCGTAGATAAAAACATGATGCATAGCCGGCTCAATCCTTTATAATCAGACCCAAATTTTATTGCTTTTTCATAGTAGCCGATCCGTTCTTTTGTCTCTGCAGGCAAAAACTGCCCTTTAGCATCGATAACATCGGTAAATGAATGGACCAGCCCTATTTCCGGATGAGCGGAAAAATAATCAAGTTGTTTTTTTATCTTATCTTTTGCCCAGATATCATCATCATCCAAAAAAGCTACATATTCCCCCTGAGAAAGCCTGATCCCGGTATTCCTTGACTCTGACCTGCCTTTATTTTCCTGATAACAATAACGGACCTTACCGGCGAACTGCCGCACTACCTCTTTGGTATCATCGGTCGAGCCGTCATCGACTATAATGATCTCATAGTCATTAAAAGTCTGCCTGAGCACGCTTTCTATGGCATCTTTGATAAAATGCGCCCGGTTATATGTCGCGATGATCACGCTGACTAAAGGCATAAAACTCCTGTTTAATGCAAAGCTTTCTTCAGCAAAGATGCGTAAAGCCCTTCTGTCTTTTGGACCATCATTTGCTGCGTAAATAATTCTTCAAATCTTTTTCTGCCTTCTTGGCCCATCTGCTTAGCTTCCTGAGGATGACGCAACAACCAAAGAATAGAATCGGATAAAGCCTTAATATCGCTTGGAGGAAGCAGAAAGCCGGTTATTTTATCTTTTACTAGACTTCTCATTCCGCCAACATCAGTAGCGATGACCGGCAGGCGCATTGCTGATGCCTCAATAGCGGCAAAAGACAATCCTTCCCATAACGATGGCATAACCAGCATTTCAAATGCGCTCATAAGGCGGGGGATATCTTTCCTGAATCCCGTAAAAATAAAATATTCCTTCAGGCCTTTCTTTTCGATCAATTCCTCCAGCCGGGTCCTGTAAGACCCCTCCCCTACCAGAAAAAATCTAACATTCTTAAATTGCTCAATCACGCCCGGAGCGATATCAATAAGAAAATGCGCGCCTTTCTCATGTTCCAGGCGCGCGACATTGGCGATTACGCGGCAATTGCGATCAAGGCGAAATTCATCAAAAACTTCATTTTTGTCAAATTTTTCATCAAACCTATCAGAAGGGATACCTGTATAAATAACATGGGCCGATTCATCTGCGATGCCGTATTTTTTCTTCCCCAGCACAGCGTTATATTCATCGACAAATATAAAATTTAAACCGCAGTATTTAAAAGCGAGTTTACGCAAAAGCCTGGCTTTAAGATTATACCGTATATTTAATAAAGGGACATGGTAAGTAACTAATAAGACCGGTACGCGCGCAAGGCGAGATGCGATGATCCCGTCCAATCCGGGGTCATTGAAATGTATGATATCCGGCTTAAGCCTTATAAATAACCCGATCAGCTTCAGGATCAATATCCCGTGATTGATCCTGCCAGAAAAATAATGAGTTTTGATATCCAAAACGGCTAATCTCTCTACTAACGGCCGTAAGCTCTCTGCCTCCGGACATACGAAAACAATCTCAAATTTTTCTTTATTAAGCGCGCAGATCAATGAATAAAAGAATTCCTCGGTTGCGCCTAATACGGGATTATGCTGGAAATAAACGATCCGGATCTTAGGCATTATTAAATCCTCTTTAATAGGCCCTTGAGCGCCTTCTTAAATGCTGCCAAAAGATCATCTGCCGCGTATATTACCCCGGAATAAACTCCGGCGCAACGGACAAAGCCTTCTATTTCTTGTAAAAACATATCATAATCTATGATCGTCTTCTCCCCAAACTCAAAACTGTCTTTCCAAAAAAGCCACTTTATCGATGCTTCCTCCGCAAGAGCCTTTCCATAGCGCCAAGGAAAATGGTATTTACGGCTGGAATGGATAAAATGCGGCTTAAAAAGAAAATCAATGCGGTTATCCCTTATGTCGACTAACCATCGGTGATGATAGCGGCCGGCGTACTTCTTTGATTCTACCCCTAAACTTAATTCTGATAACATCGAAGGTACTTCTATGTAACCACGTTTGCCTACCCGGACGATCTCAGAACAAAGAAAGACCGGGTCCCTGACATCCTCCAAGACATGAGAGCATATTACAAAATCTATTTCCTTATCCTTAAACGGAAGCTTCTTTCCATCGCAGACATCCAGATTAAGCCAGGTCTCTTTACTGAAATATTCATTTGTTCCTGCGCAAGAACCAGCCCTGCCCCTTGTATCATATGGCATGATATCAACTACCCAGTTAGCGCGGTTAAAAGGTTTAAACCATGCTCCGATATCAAGCACTATATCGCTTTCTTTCAGTTCCCCCATGATCAAAAGGGCATTCTTTTCAAACATTATCTTTGCTCCATAATAAACGTATATCTTTCATACGCAAGGCTCCGAAAATAAAAAGCAGAACCGGATAAATCACAAGAGACAAGATCATAGATATCATTTTAGGAAGATGGAATAAAAAGACCATGCAAATAAAAGCGCAGAAAAACGGCAAAAAAGCGGCCCTGATCGACCTTAAAGCAAGGTTTTTTACCGCGGGCACGAAGATAAAGACAACGAAACCTGAAACATTATAACTTATGACCGTTGCCCAAGTAGCCCCCATGATCCCCCACCTGGGGATAAAAAATATATTTAAAATAAAATTCAATATTGCTCCGGCAGCGGTACTGATAGGCACATATTTTTGCATTCCTTTTGCCGTTAACCCGATACATATGGCAATATTGAGAAACAAACCAACTTCAGACCAAATAAGCACAGAAAGGACCCTTGCCGAAGGAAGGTATTCCTTGCCGAAAGGAAGCGTTATTATAGTAGTAGCTCCCAGGGCCACAAAAGTGCATATGCCAAAAATAAGAATAGCCAAAGATCGAAAAGCAATATTCATATAGCGGTTAAAAAGTTCTTCCTTATCCACAACTTTACTCAACACGGTAAGCATTGCAGTCATTATGGCAGCAGGTAAGATAGTAGGTAACTCGGCTAATCTTACTGCCGCCGCATAATACCCCAGCTCTTTGGCGCTACTCAATTTAAAAAGTAATACTTGATCTATGCGCATATAGATCAAGCCTGTTAAGGCAGCAAAAGTCAGCGGCCATGCTTCTTTTATTATCTCCAGGCTTAAAGACCACTTCCAATACCAATTGAATTTTATAAAACGACGTGAAACGATGAACATCGCCACCCCTTCTGCCAGCGAACATAATAAACGGCTCAAAACAATGACAAATAATCCGCCTTTAAAAGTAATGACCAACACTAAAACGATAACCCAGGCGATTTCCCTGGAGACGGTAATAGCTACTTTATACCATTGATTCAACTGTATTTGAAAAACTACAGCTGAAGTACGCAAGGGGGTAAGGAATAAAAAATCTACGGCAGCGATGAGTAGCATCCACTGGAACCCCTTAGCATAGGATGTAGTAACAGAAAAAATCACTGCCAAAACCGTAGCCAAAGCCGAAAGAAACACAGACAAAACAAGGCCGTTACCGATCACCTGCCTCTTCTGATCCTGCATCTGGGTCGCCTTGCGCACAAGGATAGGTTCTATCCCCAAGGTAGTTATCCAGCTGAATATGGCAAGATAAGCATATAACGCCGAATACTGCCCCAGCCTCTCGCTGCCCAGATAACGCACTAATAAGACAGAAGATAGAATAGAGACCGATACGTTTATAGCATGCCCCCCTACGACAGCAGAAGCATTTTTAAAAATAGTACCTACAAATTCCAACGGCTGGAAATTCAGCAATCTTTCAGACATATTTTCAGCT
>JAFGET010000041.1 GCA_016931435.1 Candidatus Omnitrophota bacterium | reverse complement strand
GTGTTCTCGGAATGGCTGCAGGGATTTACGAATAATATCAGCCGCGGCGGTATCTGCCTTGAAATAAACAATCTAAACCCTCTCTTAGCTGAAAAGATACACAGCCAGGAAGTGCGCCTTTCTTTGGTTTTAGAAATACCCGTTTCTAAAGATACGGTTAAAGCCAGAGCGAGGATCGCCTGGGTCAGGCGGATGGCCGGTCAAAATGACCGTTATCTTCTGGGCTTAAGCTATGAAGAGATCTCTCCCCTTGATAATAACCGCATCATGCGTTATGCCTGGGTAAAAAGACTGTTTGTGCCAGTGACCTTATCCCTGATCACGATTTTAGTAGCTGTTTTTATCATAAACAGTTATTTAAATATAAAATTAACGCAGGGTAATAAACTTTTAGTCGAGCAGCTTTTTAATATTTTGCAGGAATCCAGCATAGCCAAGCAGAAGTTGAAAGAAGCCGCCAAGGAAAAGGACGAGCTGGTATTAGATATACAGATGTTGGAACAACGCATAGGCAGGATAGAGGAAGAAAAAGGCGCCCTTGAGAATTCTCTGGGTAAACAAAAGAAGGCCAGGCAGGAAGAAAGAGAATCGTCTCAAAAAATAGAAGAATTGACCGCGATGATAGAGCAGCTATCCCGGGATAAATCTTCTTTAGAGGAACAGCTTATCCTGGTGCAGCATAAAGAGAATTCGGTCGCCGAAGAACTCTTACGCTTAGACAGAAAAAAATCTAATTTGGAAAAAGCCAATTTAGACAATATGTATAAGTGGTTATTAATACATCAGAACCAGCGTACGGGATTAGTAATGAGTTTCGAAGGGGATGAGGCTATTGCCGGATGGGCGTTTATTTATGACCAGTCTTTAGCAGCGCAGGCATATACTAATTTCGGAGATTTCGAGCGCGCCAGAAAAATATTTGATTTTTTTGTTAAGGACGCAAAAAAGTTCCAAGGATTTTATTATAATGCTTATTATGTCAATGACGGCTCTACGGCAGAATATATAGCGCACGCCGGCCCAAATATCTGGCTGGGGGTGGCGGCTATGCAGTATATGAATAAGACGCATGATAGGCGTTATCTTACTTTAGCCGAAGATATCGCCGCTGTGATGATAGATCTACAGAGCGAAGACGGGCAAGGAGGCTTGCGCGGCGGGCCGCAGGTTAAATGGTATTCTACGGAACATAACCTGGATGCATACGCCTTTTTTGACATGTTGTTTAAAATCACGCAAAAAGAAAAGTACAGCCAGGCGAGAGATAAAACACTAGAGTGGTTATTGGCGCATACTTATGACAGGCCGGACATTCCGATTAAGCGCGGTAAAGGGGATGCAACCATAGCCACGGATACTTATGCCTGGTCGATCGCCGCTATAGGCCCCGAAAAATTGGAAGCGCGGGGGATGAATCCGGATAGAATAATGGAATTCGCCGAACAAAATTGCGCCGCAGAAGTTTCTTACCGCAGGCCTGAGGGCGACAATATCAAAATAAAAGGGTTTGATTTTGCCTCCCAAAGGAACTTGGCGCGCGGGGGAGTTGTCTCTTCGGAATGGACCGCCCAGATGGTCTTATCTTTTAAGATAATGGCGGATTTCTATTATAAGAAAGATATGGTCGCCAAGGCTCGGGCGTATACATTAAAGGCAGAAGAATATCTTGCCCAGCTGGGAAATATGATTATTTCAAGCCCTTCTCCTTCGGGCCAAGGGGAAAGCTGCATGCCTTACGCTACTCAGCCCTTAGCAGACACAGGGCATGGCTGGGCTACTCCCGGAGGCAAGGCTACCGGTTCAGTCTCCGGCACCGCCTATACCATATTCGCTTATTATGATTATAATCCTTTAGAATTAGAGGATTAGAGACGCGATCTGTAATTTAATATTGAGAAAACCGGTATATTTAATTTATAGAAAGCTTTTTAAGTACTTTGGGCCGCAATATTGGTGGCCCGCAGATTCTCCTTTCGAAGTCATTATAGGAGCGATCCTCACGCAGAATACCAGTTGGCAAAATGTAGAAAAAGCCATAATCAATCTAAAAAAAGATAGGTTATTAAGCGCAAAGAAGCTGTATTCTTTACCCGCAGAGGAATTAGCTAAGCGGATAAGGCCCGCTGGCTATTACAATATCAAAGCCAAGAGAGTAAAAGCGTTCCTTACTTTTTTTTTCCAGAACTACCGGGGAAATATAAAGAGGATATCCGCAGCAAACACAAAAAAATTGCGCCAAGAGCTGCTTGATGTAAATGGCATCGGTAAAGAAACCGCGGATTCAATATTACTTTACGCTTTGAATAAACCGGTCTTTGTCGTTGACGCTTACACAAAAAGGATATTAGCCAGGCATCATTTTATCAAAGAAGACGCCGATTACGATAAAGTGCAGGGTATATTCAGGCAGAATTTAAAGACCGATATAAGATTATTTAACGAATATCACGCCCTTTTAGTAAAATTAGGAAAAGATTTTTGCTTAAAAAGGAGACCTAAATGCGATACCTGCCCGTTAAAAAGGCAAAAAACAAAAGGCAAAAGGCAAAATCTCACTTCAAGATCAAAAACCTTGAATTCTTAATCACGCTTTTGGCTTTTAACTTTTTACTTTTGACTTATTCTTACGCTGCTCCCTGCTATGGGACGAAGATGCCGAAACAAAGACATTTTTTTACCGGATTAGAGAACTACAGTATTTTTAAAAATTACCTTGAGAACGATGAAGGTAAAGTCCGAAGCACTCAGAATTTTTTACGCCTTTCTTACGGGGCATACGACTGGTTATCCATAGATTTAAAAGGAGGGGCCGGTAATATCAAACAACACCCTTTTTTAAGCGATGAAGTTGATTACGTATCAAATTTTGCCGGCGGCTACGGTTTTCGCCTTAAGCTTTATGATAGAGAGAATATCAGGGCAGTTTTTGGGTTTCAGCATATCAGCGTGCACCCAAGGAGCCTGCATTTGGGTGAAATCAAGCATCAGGCGGTTTTGGATGATTGGCAACTTTCTTTTCTTATTTCCGATGAGGTCATGAAACTTACGCCTTATCTGGGAACAAAATATTACCGCATCGATTATATCCACTGGGCAACAGGAAAAAGAAAAAGGATAATGTCGGATTTGACGAAGGTTTTGGGGCTGGTGGCAGGCGTGGATATAGAGTTAGCAGAAAAAATATGGCTTAATCTAGAAGGGCAATTTATCGATAATGAAGCTATTGCGCTTTCTTTAAACTGTTCATTTTAGCAGACATTCCTCATATGGTTTATCACTTGTTTCTTG
>JAFGET010000040.1 GCA_016931435.1 Candidatus Omnitrophota bacterium | reverse complement strand
TGGACCTGGATATTGAAAAAGAGCGCCTTTTAGGCCTGGCGCAGATCAAATCTACTTTGTATGAAGGTGTTACATGCCCGGAGGTCTTTCCTGAAGATATTGCTTCGCTTATCTATACATCAGGCACCACGGGCTCGCCAAAAGGGGTAATGCTCACGCATAAAAACCTTTGTTCTGATTTTCAAAGTATCGACAAGCTGAAACTTTTCTCGGATAAGGATATTTTCATATCAATATTGCCGCTGCATCATTCCTACCCTTTTATGATTACACTGATAACACCTCTTTTTTGCCGCGCGCGCGTAACTTATACTTCAAGCCTAAGGAGCGATGAATTGCTGAATTTGATGAGAGAAGCCAATGTAACGGTATTAGTAGGGGTACCGCAACTTTTTTCTATTTTTTTTAAGAATATATCAGATAAGATGAAGAAGATACCGTTAATCTTCAAGGTGCCTCTTTCAGGGCTTGTAGAGATGTTGTGGCAGGTAAGAAGATTCAGCGGAATAAATTTAAGCAGGTTGTTTCTGGCGAAGATACACCGGCCATTCGGGCGATCTTTAAGATTTTTTGCCTGCGGCGGCGCTAAGTTAAATGAAGAGGTGGCGAGATTTCTCGTGAAGATCGGTTTTACAATACTCGAAGGATACGGACTTACCGAAACGTCGCCGGTGGTAACCTTTAACCCACTAAAGAGACAGAAGATTGGCTCTGTCGGCAGGGCGATCCCGGGTGTAGAATTGAAAATCGATAATCCCGACGTCAACGGTGTAGGTGAGGTGGTGATAAAAGGCCCCAATGTCATGAAAGGCTACTACAACCGAGCGAAAGAGACCTCGAGCGTTTTAAAAGATGGCTGGTTTTACTCCGGAGACCTGGGCTATATAGATAAGGATGGATATCTTTATATTACAGGAAGAAAGAAAGAGATGATTGTTTTAAGCTCCGGCAAAAACATCTATCCCGAAGAGATAGAATCCTATTATGCCAAAAGCCCTTATATTAAAGAAATATGCGTTCTTGGTATCGGCGTATCGGAGGAGGAAAAGCTAGCCGCCGTGGTAGTGTCCGATACTGACCATTTTCGAAAAGCCGGTGAAGTCGATCTTAACAGTGTGATCAGGTGGGAGTTGGAAAATTTATCCGAAGGCCTTGCCCCCTATAAACGCATCAAGGGTTATATTATTACAAAGCAAGACTTGCCGCGCACGCGGTTGGGCAAGATAAAAAGGTATGAAGTTAAGAACAAATATCTGGATGAACTTAAAGGTATCAAGTCAAAAGGCGCGGCAGAGAAAATTCCCGCTACAGATGAGGCTATCAAACTGCTCTCTTTTGGTATTGGCAGAAAAATAATCGAGGTCCTGGAAAAAAGCACAGAAATAGAAAGGCAGATAACCCCCAGCGATCATATCGAATTGGATCTCGGTATAGATTCATTGGGCCGCGTAGAACTTATAGTAGCGCTAGAGCATGCGCTTAATATTCGCATACCGAGTGAGTTAATGACTAAGGCCTTTACTGTTAAAGATCTTATTCTCGAGATAGAGAAGATGGCCCCGGGCGAAGGGAATAAAATAGCGGCTATTCCACAGGCTAAGAGCCAAACTTTATGGAATGAGATTTTAAATGAAAAGCCCGCCAAAGATATAATAAAAAAGGTAAATTTAGCGCCAAACCGGATGACAATTTTAGGAATGCTGCTATTCGCTGAAATCCTGCGTCTTGCGTTTAGGGTAATCTGGCGGCTTAAAATTTTCGGAACAGAAAATATTCCAAGAAAGGGCAAGTGCATCCTGTGCGTTAACCACGGCAGTTACCTGGACGCGTTTATTATTGAGGCTTCTATGCCTTTTAATTTACGAAAGGGCCTTTTCTTCGTCGGTTTTATAGCTTACTTTGAACAGCCCCTCATTAAAAATATCGTAAAATATATCCGGGTTATTCCCATTGATCCGGGTATGCACTTCGTGGAAGCTATGCAGGCATCTTCTTATGTCCTTAAAAACGACAAGATAGTCTGTATTTTCCCGGAGGCTCAAAGAACTATCGATGGCAATATTAAAGAATTCAAAAAAGGGGTCGGGATATTGGCAAAAGAGCTTAATATTCCACTGGTCCCTGTGTTAATAACGGGTTCATACGAGTCCTGGCCCAGGACAAGGTCGCTTCCGAGGCCGCATCCGATTACAATAACCTTTGGAAGGCCTTTTAATTCTGAAGAGCTTAAAAAAGCAGGACTAAGATCGGGAGTCAAAGATGATTATGAAGCAATAGCCTTTGGTGTGAGAGAAGAGGTCATCAATCTAAAACAGTAAAATCCCGCGATTATACCCGGGTACAATTGACTATATTTTGAATACTTCTATAATGCTATTATGAAAAAGATTTACCATATGAAGATTAAGATAATACTGATTGTATCAGCAATAGTTTTAATGATTTTGGTCGATATTAATTTATTGTGGGGAAAAACCGGCATTGATGATTATACCGGCGAGAACATTCTATATCTTATAAAACCCATCGGAGAATCGGAATATAATGATCTTGGGACGGTTGATTTAGAAGGAGTAAAGGTTAATTTGGTAACGCTTAGAACTAAAATATTATTTTTTGAAGATACGGAGAAAATTTATAGCGATATAGATAGTTTATTACCGCGAAAGGTAGAGCGCAATATTTCCAGTTTTTGGGCTAAAGAATATATCACGGAAGAATATGATCAGAAGAAATTTACAGTCACTTTAAAAAAGTTTAAGAGAGGTAAAATAATCAAGGAGCAGATAACTCAAGCAAACGGCCCTATTCATAATGCAATTGCGCTTCTTTTTCGTATGTGCAGGACTGATGACCTTAAAATAGGATGGCAGATCGCCGTACGAATGCCGCGCGATGAATTTAAAGTGGAATTGGTTTCAATAGATGCAATAACGATTTCTGACAATAAAGTTTCTGACAATCAATTTCAGGCTTACCATTTTAAAAGTATCCCGGAAAATCTTGATATCTGGGTCAACAAAGACAGCCCGCGGATCCCGCTTAAAATACAAGGTAAGGGCATCTTTAATTATGTTTTATCGATGAAAAAATATAGTCTGCATAGTAATTAAAAAAGGAGGATTCCATGATGAAAAATCTAATAGGCTTATTTCTTCTGTTAATGTTTTTGAACGGCTGCGCGATTACCGCAGCTTCCGGCACGCGGACCGACTATGAAAATAAAATGGCAAAAATAGAAAAAGACTACAGGGATATGAAAATAACTGAAGCTGAGTATATCCGGCTAAAGAATCAAGCCGGCCGCCAGGGAACGGTTGGCCAGAATAGTGGCTCAATGAATTCTGATCAAAGATATCCTTAGGAAAATTAGTCAGTAGCTAAAAGGCATTTAAATGGGAATAGTGACCCTACCCCTTTTTTATAAAAACTTGTGTCATCCCGATATGATAATGTCCTATTATACCGATTTAGAAATGTCCTCTATTGATAGTGCTATAATACCTCCATTTAAAGCC
>JAFGET010000039.1 GCA_016931435.1 Candidatus Omnitrophota bacterium | reverse complement strand
GTGCCGGTTAAAAAACATTCATCGGAAATAAACACTTCGTGGCGCGTCAAGACATGTTCATGCACGGAAATCCTGTTCTTGCGGGCGATCTCTAAAATCGTATCGCGGGTGATCCCCCTTAACGTCCCCATGCACTGCGGAGGAGTATAAAGATGCCCGTTCTTGACTATAAAAATATTATCCCCCGTGCATTCGGCGACATACCCTAAAGAATCCAGCATGATCGCCTCATCATAGCCGCAATTGGCCGCCTCGATCTTAGCCAGGATATTATTCAGATAGTTCAATGACTTTATCTGAGGATTAAGCGCCTCCGGAAGGTTCCTTATCGTAGGCACGGTAATGATCTCAAGCCCTTCTTCATAGAATCTTTTAGGGTAGAGTGCTATATTATCCGCGATGATGATGACGGTGGCATTGCCTTTACATTTACGCGGGTCAAGGCCCAGGTCCCCTTCTCCGCGGGTAACTACCAGCCGGATATAGGCGTCTTTTAAATTGTTTGTTTTCAAAGTCCTGATAACCGCCTTAGCCATCTCCTCTTTGCTTAGAGGGATCTTTAACATTATGGTGTGCGCTGACTCAAAGAGCCTTTCGATATGCTCCTTAAGCTTAAAGACCAGGCGGTTATAAGAACGTATGCCTTCGAATACCCCGTCTCCGTATAAAAGCCCGTGGTCAAAGACGGAGACCTTTGCTTGGTTCTTTTCGTAAAATCTACCGTTGATATAGATCTTCATACAACCTCCTCAATTGGGCAGAATTGACACATTGCATACTAAAAAATTTTTATGGAATCTTTTTTGTTGCTTTTGCAATGTGCTGACTTCTATTAATTTATCAATACCCCGTCATTCAATCTATAGATCTCATCCGCCTGTCTTGCCAATTCCAGGTTATGCGTCACCATTACCACCGTCATCTGAGAATCCCTGCTTATTTTTTTAATCAGGGCGATTATCTCATTGCCTATCTTTGAATCAAGGTTACCCGTAGGCTCATCGCATAAAAGCAGGCTAGGCTTATTTAAAAGTGCCCGCGCAAGCGCCGTCCTCTGCATCTCGCCTCCTGAGAGCTGAGAAGGAAAATGCGACATCCTATCCTCTAACCCCAGGTCCTTAAGCGCCGCGCAAGCCTCTTCTCTAAGCTTGTGGCCAGAGAAAAGACCGTGGCCGCCGATAAAAGCGGGCATCAGCACATTTTCTAAGACCGTAAATTCAGACAATAAATGATAGAACTGAAAAACAAAAGCTATGCGGCTGTTCCTCAACCTGCAGATCTTTGATTCTGCCAGGGTGTAAATATCCTCGCCTTCAAAAAAGACCTGCCCCGCGGAAGGCAGATCCAACCCGCCCGAGATATGCAGCAATGTGGATTTGCCGGCGCCCGATGGGCCGGTAATCGCTATGAACCTGCCCCTGTCTATCTTTAAATCTATGCCTTTTAGGACGCTTACCGTCTTATTGGCGCTCTTATAATCCTTGCGCAGGCCCCTGATCTCTAAAATCTTCCCGTTATTCATACCTTAGAGCTTCCACAGGGCTCAAGCGCGCGGCTTTACCGGCGGGATAAAAAGTCGAGACTAAAGTGATCAGCAGGCTGGCAGAAATGATTATTACGATATCCGGCCAAAGGGCAATAGAGACAGGGAGGCTATCAATATAATATATGTCCTGCGGCAGCCTTATAAACTGATACTTTTTCAGGAGCGCGCAAAGAATTATACCCACGGATGAACCCAGCACGATCCCTAAACTTCCGATATAAAACCCCTCCAGCGTAAAAATCCCCCGTATGGAACGGGCGCTCATACCCAGGGCTTTTAATATCCCGATATCCTTTGCCTTATCGATGACCAGAACAACCAGCGTGCTGATAATATTAAAAGAAGCCACAAGGATGATCAAAGTAAGGATTATAAACATCACCAGTTTTTCCAATTTTAACGCCGCAAAAAAATTACGGTTCGCCTCAACCCAGGTCTTAAAATTATAATCAAACCCTAGTTCCCGCGCAAGCTCATCCCTGACCTTATCCGCAGAATAAAGGTTGTCTAATTTAACGGCTATCGCCCCTATTTCATCCCCCATCCCTAAGATCCCTGCGGCAGTATCCAGGCGCGTAAAGATAAGGTTCATATCATAATCATACATCCCGGAATTAAAGACGCCGACTATCTTTAAGGTCCGTTCTTTCTTTTCGGAAGAATACGTCAACAGGTTAGAACCTATTCCTAACCCTAAAAACGCCGCAAGTTCCTTACCGACAATAACGCAGTCTTTGCCCAGGTCTTCCAGGCTGCCCTGCCTTAAATAATCTCCTATCTTGGTGACTTGGGGCTCTGAAACGGGATCGATCCCCCTTAACCCGGCGGCAAAAAGGCTCTTTCCTTCTTTTATCAAAACCTGCCCCTGGATATAAGGAGACAGCGACACAACATGGGGATTAAGAGAGATCTTTCTGGAGAGCTCTTCATATTCATCGCGAGGTATCGCCTTATATCCCGTTACCGTAATATGCGCGTAATTTCCCACGATCTTCTCGCGAAGTTCCCGGTCGAAACCGGTCATCACCCCGATCACTACGATCAAAGCCGCCACTCCGATAGCTACCCCCAAAATAGAAATAACGCTGATCAGGGAAATGAATTTTTCTTTCCTTTTGGTGATAAGATACCTGAAACTGATAAATAATTCAGCCCTCATATGCTAGTAACTAGTAAACTCGAAACTAGTAAATCGTAATCAAACTAAAAAATTCATTTAAATACTAATCCGTAAAAAAAATTCTAAAACAAAATTACTGGTTACGAATTACGAGCTTTCGAGTTACGAGATATTTTCCGGCCTCAGAAGAGGGAACAATATTACGTCACGTATAGAAGGTTGATCCGCCAATAACATCACTAACCTGTCTATGCCGATACCCAGCCCCCCCGCCGGAGGCATGCCAT
>JAFGET010000038.1 GCA_016931435.1 Candidatus Omnitrophota bacterium | reverse complement strand
GCCTAAAACTATACGCAAGTTCTGGAGAGAAGCCGTTGTATCAAGCCGAAAACGCAGGAAAAAATATATCACCAAGCAAAACCTGCGTGAGGTAAAAAAGCAGTTTTACCTCTTCCAGCAGTCCTGCGAGGATACCAAAGACTTAATTGATATCCCGGAATACTGGCCGCAGATGAAGCGATTAAATCCGCCTTCTGTCCAGTATACCCGCAGAGAAATAAGATGTGGTATCCTATTTACAGGATTTGCCAATGAGCGCTCACTCATACACGCTACGCTCTTTGCCTCCTACATCAATCATCAGATGACAAAATACAAGGCATTGCCGCAAGGCTCAGCGCGCTGCCAGACAGATAACGGCTCAGAATTCATTGGATCCTGGAATGCCAAAGAGCCATCTGCTTATACCAAAACTGTAGAATCACTGCCCGGACAAGAACATACCACAATATTCCCTGGAGCCTATAGGATGCAGGCTGATTTTGAGACAGTCCATGGCCTGATGGAAACAGAGTTCTGTGAGATAGAAAAATTCACTGACAGGGCGGATTTTATAAACAAAGCCAATACTTATCAGTTGTTCTTCAATCTCGAACGGCCCAATACTTACAAAGAACATAAGACGCCCTAGCAATTAGCCAGAGAGAAAAGACCTGATTTGGATAAACGGCTATTGATGACTCCTGCTGTTGACCTTGATGCATTACTTAATACGTATACTTCTTTTTTGGCTCAAGGGGGTAAGGATCTATTGACTAATCCCTCTGGTGGAACGAAAAGGCTTCCTACGCACCTTTATCAAGCGTATCGAGGTCAATCCGCCTGAGGTCGTCATAGAATACGCCCTACCCTTAAAAATACCAAAGGCAGAACGTCTTATAAGAGAAGTTCTGCCTTTGGAACAGTGTGGCTGCCCCGCATGGATTCGAACCATGATTAACTGGTCCAGAGCCAGTCGTGCTACCATTACACTACAGGGCAATAATCAAATAGATACGGTATTTCTGAAAAAAGACTACTACAACAATACCCGCAAGTCAATAAATTTGTCTTAGATTCCGTTGTCTTAAACCAGATCCGCATTTAATTCCGGGCGGCCCGGATAGGCATAAATGACCTTAAATCTATCGGCTACGGAAGGTTCATTCAGGAAAGGCCGGCCGTTATGCATCAGCCAGCTGTGCCCTTTAAGCCTGCCTTTTTTATTTATCTGCACTCCGATAATAATCGTTACCTCAACCCCGGCTTCACGCAGAAATCTAAAAAGGACCAAAGATCTTCTTAAGCAATGATTAAAAAAAGTGGGTATTCTTAAACTTGTCCAAAATAACCCGTAAAAGATGACCTTCTTTGGCGAATATTCTTTATTGACTGCCCGCGGAGTCATAAGTCTTAAGACTTCCGGAAGGTCTTTCTTATACAGCCAAAATGGCAGGATCAAAACATAGTATAGAATATTAAAAAACAGGGCTATGTCTTTCACGGGATGATTTCTATCAAGCGCTCGCTAAGAAATTCTTCTATTTGATTTAGAACGGCTTCCTTTATTTCTTGTCTGTCAGCTTCATAATGTTTGATTATTTTATCAATCACATCAATTAATCTGTCTCTTCCGTTCAAGGATTTCCAAATAACGAATGCCTCCTGATTAAGCGTATAAAAATAATTACTTTCTAAATTAAGCAATACCGCTTCCCCGTCCGGTAATTCAGTGCAAACAATGTTTTTTTTACGGTTAAAAACCTTACCCTGGTCTTCCATGGCTACCTCTTCTTTCTTAAATAAACAAATAGTCCTTTGTCTGAAAGGTGCTTTATAAATGATACGGCGTCACGGCTTACCGCATCGCGGCTTACTCTAAATTCACTGCAAAGGATTTCGCATATCTTCCTTATCGTGCGCTTGCCATCAGCTAATTCCCATATCCTGGTTCCTTCTCTATTTAACGTGTAGAATGAATTTTCGGCAGGAATAAATACAACGGCTCTGTCTTGCATAATAGAATAATAGACATTTTTTGAGGAAGATAAATAATACCCTAGTCGTTTACTCTGTTTATTCTTATTTTTGTCCATAATGTCAGCTACTTTATCAAACGGCTGATCGCCTTGGCAAGCATTTTAGATGTTTCTTTTTTATTAGTACCTGCGCGAAGTTCAAAACAAGCGCACTGTGATGCAAGATCGCGTAATAGCTGCGTGTGTTTATTGATCATTCTTTTGTTCTCAAAACACATCATTAAAGAAGAACCGATCAATCGCATAAATATTTGGGGGAAGGGAAGAAGAGATAAGGTGCTTTTGCTGCCCCCGGAAATACAAGGGAAAATAATAACCTTCGGGATGACCATTTTGTTCTTTCGTGTTTTTCTTTTTCCGGAAAACCGCTTGACTGCCCTCTTGCCGTGTACCCCCTTTTTACGATACCAAAAAAAATTCCTGGAAAGATCTTTATCCAGAGGAAAAACCCCTACCTTTTTCTCATTGGAACGGGTCAACAGGCAAAGATCGTCACAAAGATACTCAAAATCTCTTCTTCGTAAATTGTGGGCTAATGTCGTCTTCCCTACCCCGCTTTCCCCCGGCAACATAATTCCAATATTCCGCCTCTTGACTAAAGCGCTGTGCAGCGCAAATAACCCCCTGTGTTTTAAAAAAAGAAGCAATGTATTGATCAATACGGAACGGGAAAAACGCAACTCCTTAAAAAAAAGATGGCATCTGCCTTTATGGGTATTTCCGATAACATAAATACTCTTATTACGTAAACAGATACCGCCCCTGCTGTCACTATAGCATTCAAAAACACCTACCTGGCTGTCTGCTTCGGTAATTTTCTTATAATTCTTCGGTGCCTCCGGTAAAGTAGAAAGGGTATTTAGGTATACCTCCAGGTCTGCGTGTTTGCCCTTTGGGCTAGGGACTATCCGGATAAATGAAGTCGAGCACCTGGAAACATAATAATTCAAACGGGCACTATTGGATATTATCTTAACCGTATAATTTGAAAAAGAACACCAACTAATAAATGCAGGCTCAAGGCTCTTCATGCTTTAGGAATGACGCTGCTTGTTCCGCCAAAAAGACGGTTGCAGATTCTGTGTCTAGCGCCGGAAATTGCCCTTCTTTTTGAAAACTTGTTCCGGGCAGGAATTTTTTTGAATAACCTCCAGCATTGAGGATCCGGGGCAAAAAGACTGTTAAAATACGCAAAAGATACACACCTTGCCCCGGAAAGGCAATTCTCAAAAACATCGCAACTTTTACAAAGAGAATGCGCATTATTAAGATCCCTGATCTGCGATAATATATCGGAATCGTAATAAATCTTGCGCAGGTCGTCCTTCAGGGCATTGCCGAGTTTAATCGGAAGGCGTCGGCAAGGGACTAAATCTCCGTTTGCAAGCACAACTAAGCACCTGCCTTCCACTACAGCACAAGCGCCTACAGGATAATCTACTTCTTGAGCAAAAATTCCTTCTTCGCAGCCGCGAATAAGCGTTAAACCTGCTTTCTTTACCTGTAATCCCTTCTGTCTTCTTTCAACGTAAGCGTAAAATTCTCTTAACTTCCGGGGCTCTATAATTCCTAGTTGTTCTTCTTTCCCTTGCCCGAGAGGCACGAATCTTCTAAAGCCCAGGCGCCTGACGCCTTTTTTTTCACACAATTTTATTAATTTTGGTGCTTCAAGAATATTCTCTTTAGTCAGGGTAAAAGATACGCATGTCATAATACCGATATTATTGAGTATCTTTATAGAACGCAGGGTCTTCTCAAACGCCCCCGATCCCCTTACATGGTCATTATACTTAAGCATGCCTTCCAGGCTTACTTGTACCGCCCGAACTCCCAGTTTTTTCAACCTTATGGCGTTTTTTTCATCAATCATAGAACCGTTGGTTAAGAGAGAGAGAAAAAAATAATTCTTTGAAGTATAAGGGTAGATTTTTTCTAAAAAAAGGAAGAAATCGTCTCGGACTAAGGGCTCTCCTCCGGTAAGAGTCAAACGCGTATGATCTTTCCCGTAGACGCCGGCATATTTAATAAACTGGAGATATTTTTCAAAAACCGCAAGGAGCTGATCCAATGATAGATCTGCTTGTGGCTGTTCCCATTCTTGATAACAATGCTTACAGCGCCAATTACATGATTCTGTGATGTGCCATTGAAAAATAAAATATTCCGGACGGAAGATCAATCTCTTTTTTTTAAAATTCATTTTTTCTATGGATTCGGCATATTATAATAAAAACTGTACTGATAAACATGCCGATATGGCAGGATATGGATTATGCGGCAAATATAATATAAGTTTTTATATGGCTCCTCCGCTACAAGCTCCGTAGACCTGGCCGCAGGTGCCGATGACTCTATTGAATTTTTGGCATTTTTTCATTTGTGGCCTAAACGATCCTTTTTTTGCTTTGGGTTTTGCGTATTTCTTTTTCTGCCGAGATTCTTTATTCATAAATTTACTCCTTTTTTACCGTGTCAATCGGAGGCCTCTCTTCTACGGCTACGCGCTTATTCACTCCGGGGACAATGGGATATGTATCAATAGCAGAAACGGCGACCACCTTGCCGGTAGTCGCATTAATTATGATCAACCGCAGGGCAATAGGGTCATTGCTCAAAACTAAAACTGAATAACCCATAATGTTATATTTCATCCGGCGCAGTCGGAAAGCCACTGCTTTTCCTTTGCCTTCTTTCTCAGCGATTTTAATCGCCTCTTCTACAGCCAGTTTTACATTCTTGGCTTGTAGCTCTTGACTTAAGGCCCGCGCACCTATGTCTTCTGCACCCCTTAGATTAGAAGACATGTATCCTCCTATTTTAATCCCGGCTATCAAGACTAATATAAACGCGATCCCTAAAATTATCTTTTTCGACATACTCGCCTCCCCTTTTTTCGGATCATCCTAGTTTGATCTCTTTTGCCAGCTTTAAGAAACAAAAACGATCGGTGTTGACTCTTTGCGCCCAACAAGCGCCTCTACAGATAGAAATATATTCACATTTCTGGCAAATATCCGGCAAAGAAACTAAGCTTTTATCTCTAAAACGCTGAAAACCATCCCTCCAGATTTCCTTTAAGTCTTTATTTCTTATATTACCTTCGCTTAATTCAGGATAGTCTGTCAACGGGCATCCCATAATATCGCCGTTTTCCATAATGGTAAAAGTCCACCATCCACAACCGCAGAAAAAATTATAAGGCCGTAATTTGCTTTCATCCGGGCCAAGATATCCGAAATTATCTGCGGCAAAAACATTCCTACCCTTTCTGCGCTCTTTATTGATAGTATACAATGCTTTTTTTACTAAATCAAAAGGTAATTTCTTGTTTCTGGCTCTTCCTTCAGGGATAAGCAACTGCAGCCTATATCTAGTGCAGCCCGCCGCAAAAGCATCTTTGATCATAAGTTGTATATCGTTTATATTCTCCTCTAGTACAACTGTTGCCACCTGCCTTGTCCGTACGCCCATTTTCCTATAAAGTTTCAGGCTATTCAGGCACCTTTCATAAGAACCGGGCTTGCCTCGAACGATATCGTGCTTTTGGCGGTATCCGTCTATACTGACCGAAACTACATGGAGTTTAAGCATCCGTAATCGGGAAAAATTTTCTTCTGTTGCGTAACCATTGGTAACGAGAGATGTTTTTATATTTTTACTCTGC
>JAFGET010000037.1 GCA_016931435.1 Candidatus Omnitrophota bacterium | reverse complement strand
TATTGATTTTAAGATGGTTAAAGAAATATTACCCTACATACCGTTTTTTGTATTACCGTTTACCTTGAGCTTGCTTTTTACTCCTCTCGTGCGCCAATTAGCGGTAAGAAACGGCCTGGTAGCATATCCCAGGCCCGACCGTTGGCATAAATCTCCCACTGCTCTTTTAGGCGGCACCAGCATATACTTATCCGTAGTATTCTCTATTATTTACCTTAAGCTTTTAGACAGGAATGTCTTATGCCTTTTAGCCGGGGCGACACTCCTGTTTATTATCGGGCTCTTGGATGATAAATTCCATTTTACTCCTTACGCTAAACTATTTGCCCAGTTTCTGGCAGGCTGCTTTCCAATTTTTTTAGGGATGCCCCTGGAGTTGCCCACGAGTAATATATTCGCCGTGCCGCTTATCCTGATATGGATTATCGGGGTGACTAATTCTTTCAACCTGTTGGATAATATAGACGGATTGGCTGCCGGGGTAGCTGCGATTTCCGCTTTTATGATGTTTGTGTCTTCGTTTTTTACCGGAAACAGTTCATTGGCCGTAATAACGCTCATTTTATGCGGGGCTACCTTGGGGTTTTTGCCTTATAATTTTAATCCTGCTAAGATCTTTATGGGCGATTCGGGAAGTATGTTTTTAGGCTATTGCCTGGCAGTCATATCCATAAGCGGCAGGGGCCGCCATATACCGAACCTTATCACGACCATGCTTATCCCGGTTTTTATTTTGAGCGTCCCCATTTTCGATACATTGTTTGTAATGATCGTAAGGAAGATAAAAGGGAAAAAAATATTCGAGGGCGGCAAAGACCATACCTCGCACAGGCTCGTGATGTTGGGCATACCTCAAAAAAAGGCGGTTTTATTACTTTATGTAATAAGCCTCGCTTTCGGCAGCATAGCCCTTTTATATTCAAAGCTGAATCTATTGGTGATCTCAATAATCGCTTTTTGCGCCACGGTTATAATCATTTACCTGGGCTTTTTTTTATTTGAGGTAACGGCTTTGGGAGATGAAAAAAAGAACCACGGAAAATTCGAACAGCGGATGAAAGAGAAGACTGTCTTAAACAGCATACTTATGCATAAGCGCAGGCTGATAGAGTTGGTTTTAGATTTCATGTTTATCTGCATCGCTTATTACGCCGCGTATTTCTTAAGGTTTGAAAATGAACTTTTAAGCCCTAATATCGTCCTGCTTAAAGAATCCCTGGTCTGGATTATCCTTATAAAACTCTGTGTTTTTTTTGTTTTCGGCCTTTACCGCGGAGTATGGCGCTATATCAGCATCGCGGATTTTTTCACCATCTTTAAAGTAGTCAGCTTAGGGTCGGTATTTTCGATTTTGTTTTTGACCTTTGCCTTCAGGTTCGGCAGCTATTCGCGCGCGGTATTTTTTATCGATTGGCTGATCCTGCTATTTTTGATCATGGGCTCAAGGTTTTTATTCCGTCTCGTGGGCGAATTTCTCTCCGGCATGCGCACAGAAGGCAAAAAAGTCCTTATTTTCGGAGCCGGTGACACCGGAGAAATGGTGGTGCGGGAAATCAAGAGGAATAAAGCCCTTAATTATCACGCCATAGGCTTCATTGATGATAACCCCGGAAAAAAGGGAAGCAGCATCCAGGGGGTGGCGGTATTAGGCACGCGCCAGGATATCAAAAGGCTGATCGGCGTTTACGATATCAAAGAAGTGATATTCGCCATTTCCTCCTTTGATGCTGCTGATTTTTCCGAGATAACCGCTATCTGCCGCGGCTGCGGCGTTCCCGTCAGGAAAATCAGGGGGATATTGGATTCCGAGGAGGAAGAATAATTTGAAAAAAGAGGCCTTAGCAGGGATTTTAGATCAGGCGGTATTGTATTTATTATACGCGATAGCTTTTTTCCTGCCCATATCAAAGGGGATCATTGAGACTTGCAGCATATTGGCGATCCTTTTTTATTTTACAAAAAAGATCCTCAAGCGCCAAAGCCTGCCGGATACATTTTTAAGCCCGGTAATATATGTTTATTTAATAGTCTGCCTTTATTCCGTTTTTTTAAGCTGTAACCCTGCTATAAGCGCGCGGACGTTTTTTAATAAGCTTCTTCAGAATGCGGCGTTTTTCTTGGTCGTAGCCGATACCCTGAATACGGATAAAAGGCTTAAGAATTTTTTATATATTTTGTTTTGCTCTTCCGCGCTTTTAGGTATTGACGGGATCTATCAATATTTTACGCTCAAAGATTTTATCCGTAACCGCCGTTCTATATTCACGGAAAGGATATACGCGACATTCCCGACGCCAAACGACTTCGGCTGTTATCTTTCCTGCGTAATGCCGTTTGTGGCCAGCGTGATGTTTTTTAAGGCAGGGAAGGTTCTTAAAGCCTGTTTAACGGGGTTGTTTATTTTACTTTTAGCATGCCTGGCGCTTACTATATCGCGTGGTGCCTGGCTGGCCTTTTTAGCTTCTATGGTCTTTCTTTGCGTATTCATCAAGCAGATACGCCTGGTTTTTTTATTTTTTCTTATAGCCGTATTGGCCGGCCGTTCTTTCTTCCCGGATTTTGTAAAAGACCGCCTGGATAATCTTTTTGTTTTTTTTGATATAAACAAGCTGCAGGACGTAGGCAGCCAGGATAGAAAAATGATTTGGCAGGCAGGATGGAGGATGTTTTTGACAAGACCATTGATCGGTTTAGGCATAGGCACTTTTATGTTTAACTTCGACCACTTCATAAGCGCGGGGTACATATATACCGCTTCATACGCGCATAATTGTTATTTGCAGATGGCTTCTGAAATTGGGATAAGCGGATTAGTGTCATTTTTATTGATACTTGTTTTTGTTTTTATCCGGGGGATTAAAGCTCTTTGCGGGGTGCAAAAGACATTTATCTGGTATGTATTGGCGGCGACCTTGGCTTCATTGTTGGGTTATTGCGTACAGATGGCGGTGGATACCAATTTTTATTCATTGGATTTGGGCCTTTTATTCTGGTTGCTATTGGGCTTGGTTGCCGCGACAGTAAAAGAGTTACGCATAATGAAAGGTTAGAGGTGAATATGAAAGGTATAGTTTTAGCCGGCGGCAAGGCGACCCGGCTTTATCCGGTCACAAAAGCTGTATGCAAGCAGCTATTGCCTGTTTACGATAAGCCGATGGTCTATTACCCTTTATCCGTTCTGCTGCTTGCCGGAATAAGGGACATCTTGATCATTTCGACTCCGGCTTCCCTTGCTGATTTCAAAAGTTTATTCGGGGATGGTTCTTCCTTGGGGATAAATATTTCTTATGCCCAACAGCGCAAGCCCCGCGGGATAGCGGAGGCGTTTATCATAGGGGAGAAGTTCATCGGCAAAGAAAACGTAGCGTTGATTTTAGGGGACAATATTTTTTACGGGCATAACCTCTCTGAATTTTTAAAAGACGCCGCAGCTCAAAAGGAAGGGGCGGTTATTTTAGGCTATTACGTAAAAGACCCCCAGCGTTACGGAGTTATCGATTTTAATAAAAAGGGGCGCGTTGTTTCGATCAGCGAAAAGCCTAAAGAGCCAAAATCTAATTACGCAGTCACCGGGCTGTATTTTTATGATAATAATGTCGTAGAAATAACCAGGCGCTTAAAGCCCTCCAAAAGAGGAGAATTAGAGATAACCGATGTCAATAATGAATACAAAAAAGCGAATAAATTGAAAGTAAAACTTTTGGGCAGGGGTTACGCCTGGTTGGATATGGGCACTTGCGATTCCCTGATAGAAGCCTCCATTTTCATAAAGACTATAGAAGAGAGGCAGGGGTTAAAAATCGGTTGTATCGAAGAGATCGCTTACCGCATGGGTTATATCGGCCGCGCTCGCCTTAAGCAAACCGCCTCTTTCATGCCGACCGGTTACGGCAACTATTTAAAGGAGATATTAAAAGAATGAGCAGGAAGATATTGATTTTTGGCAAAGGTTTTGTAGGCACAAGGCTTAAGGAAGCGCTTGATTGCGATGCCAGCGCTAAAAAAATATACTCCTATAAAGAGGCCCAAGAAGAGATCAAGAGGTTCAACCCGAAAATAGTGATCAATTGCATAGGGCATACCGGAAGCAATGTTGATGAATGCGAGCAGGATAAGGAAAAAACCCTGTGTGCCAATGCCTTTGTTCCCCTCATATT
>JAFGET010000036.1 GCA_016931435.1 Candidatus Omnitrophota bacterium | reverse complement strand
GGCAATAAGTTTTTAGCAGTAGCTATAATTTTTTGCTTAGGTTTTATTATTTATTCAGGCGTTTTAAACAGCCCATTTCATTTTGATGATAATAGGTTTATTCTCGAGAACCCGGCAATCCGGAACCTTACGGATTTAAAAACCATCTTTAAATATTCTCCCCGCCGTTTCATAACCTACCTTTCCTTTGCTTTAAATTACCGCCTAGGCCATTTAAATGTGTTTGGATATCATCTCTTTAATTTAATGATCCATCTGTCTTCGACGATTTTGGTTTGGCGATTTTGCTTGCTTACCTTTATGGCTCCTAGGATGGAGAATGATAAGATCGGCAAGCAGGCAGGAGTGCTTTCTTTTTTTGCTGCCTTAGTATTCCTTGTCCATCCTATACAGACCCAGGGAGTGACTTATGTTTATCAACGCACCGCCTCTTTAGCTACTTTCTTTTATCTTGCTACACTTGTTTTATACGCGCAGTCCTGGATTTCGCGACGAAAGATCTATTATATTATGTCTTTAGTTACTCTTGCCTTGGCGATGTTTACTAAAGAGATTGCTTTTACCTTGCCTTTAGCAGTCGTGCTTTACGAGATCATTTTTTTGAAACAGCAAGGAAGATTTCCTTGGCAGAGAGTCTTGCCTTTTATTATAGCTTTAGCCATTATTCCGCTTATTGTGTTTATCGAAGCAAAGGCACCACCGGCTGAAACTCTGAAGAGCCTGGAAGAAGCTGCTTTATTGGACTGGAGAGAGTATCTTTTTACTGAATTCAGGGTCATGGTTACTTATATCAGGCTCCTTTTGTTGCCAATACGGCAAAATTTAGATTACGATTACCCTATTTACGCAAGCTTATTACGTTTGCCGGTATTAGCCAGCATTTTATTTTTGGCTAGTCTTTTTCTGGCTGCTATACGGCTATCTGCAAAATACCGTCTAGTTTCTTTTGGCATTTTTTGGTTTTTCCTGGCGCTTCTTGTAGAATCAAGCGTTGTGCCTATTACCGATGTTATTTTTGAACACCGGCTTTATTTGCCGATGATAGGGTTCAGTCTATTTTTATCTACCGGTTTATACTATCTTATCGGGAATAAGAATTTAAAGTTAATGGCAGTAGTAATGATCCTTATCATTATTTCTTATTCGGCTTTAGCTTATACCAGAAATTCAGTCTGGAAGGATGATTTTGTCTTATGGGATGATGTCGTGCATAAATCTCCCCGTAAAGCCCGAGGGTATCACAATCGCGGCATGGCCATTCAGGCAAGTAAAGAAGGAAATTTGCTGGATGCCATAGCTGATTTTAATAAAGCGATAGAACTTAAGGCGGATTACGCCAGCGCTTATAGTAACCAGGGCAGGATCTATCAAGCTACCGGCGATATACAAAAAGCTTTAAGTTATTTTAACAAAGCTATCCAGATAAACCCTAAATCAGCGAACTATTATTATAACCGGGGAGTTATTTATCAATATACGAAAGATTTGACTCAAGCCTTAGCGGATTATAACAAAGCTCTGGAGTTTAATCCGCAATTATTCGCTGCTTATAATAATCGGGGCAACATATATAATGATAGGAGCGAATTTGACCTGGCAATCGCGGATTACAGCAAAGCTATTGAACTGGATAAAACCCATCCTTTGATCTATTTCAACCGCGGCAACGTTTATTACACAAAAAAAGATTTCATTAAGGCCATTGCCGATTACAGCAAGGCTATTGAGATCAACTTCGCTTTTGCCCCTGCCTATAATGCTCGGGCAATGGCTTATTTTTTTATAAAAGAGTATTACAAAAGCTGGGAAGACGTGCGCAAAGCGCAAGGGTTGGGATTTAGGGTCAGTCCGGGATTCCTTGTTGATCTGGAAAAAGAATTAGAGAAAGAAGAATAAAACATGTGGTACTGGATATTCAGGGCGGTGTTTATATTGATCTTGAAATTATTTTTTAATTTCAAGGTAAGTGGCAGGGAGAACCTGCCTAAAAATACAAATTTTATCGTTGTCTCAAACCATACCAGTTTCATGGACGCTTTAGTCGTAGGCGCGGGGATTAACAAAAGGACATACTGGATAGCTTACAGGGGGCTTTACAGGATAAAGTGGTTAAGGTGGTTTTTCAGCGCTATAGGCGTGATACCTAACGGATGCGTATCCCGCAAGGTGATTTCCTTGCTAACCGAGAATAAGAACGTGGGGTTGTTCCCGGAGGGAAAGGTAAGCCGCGACGGAAGTTTCGGCGCATTCAGGAGAGGGGTGGCGCTTCTTGCCCTTAAGACAGGAAGGCCGATCGTCCCTTGCGTTATCCGGGGCACTTACCAGGCGCTTCCCTACGGGGCGAAATTCCCCAGGTTCAGCGAGATAGAATTTAAGATAGGAAGGCCGCAATACCTGCTTAAGGAAAGCGGAGATGTTATTGATGACACCTACCTGCAGGAGGGGATTTTTAGAATAAGGAAAGCGATGAAGGAAATGCTTTATGCCTGATAATGAACTTATCGAGATAAGACTTTCAAGGGTGATCCCCGCTGAGAAATGGAGGGTGATACGCCTGCTTACTAAGGTCTGGGAATTCCCTCAGTATGTCCCGTGCGTTGAGGAAGTCACGCTTTTAAAGAAAGAGCGGGATTCGCTGATCACTAAATGGCGGATAGAGATAGAGAAGGTGCCGGTTAGCTGGATAGAGAAAGACACCCTTGCCTTAAAAGAGGGGGCTATTTATTTTAAATCCATAAAAGGGGACCTGGAAGAATTCTTCGGTGAATGGCTTTTTGAAAGCACCGACGAGGGCACGCGGGTCAGCGTAAATATCCATTTAAAAAGCAGTGTCCCTATCATCAAAGATTTTGCCCTGCCGCATATTAAAAAAATCATCACCAGGAATTTTGAAGCCATACTGGAGGCGATGGAGCGCAGGCTGATTTCAAGCCGCTACCAGAGTTTTAAAACCGGAAGCGGGAAAAAAATAGCCGGGTTTGGTATTGTCGGGCATCTCTATAATTTTAACCACCTGGGGCAGGTTTTAAAGGCGCTCAACCCCGATTTTAAAATGCCTTCTATTGAATTTATGCACCAGCTGATCAATATCACCCCATCTTTTAAGCTTTATGACATATTGAATTTTACCTCAAAGTCAGGCGAAGGGATAAACGGGTGTTTCGTGCTGGCTACTTTTATCCCTGACCTGATCGAGAGGGATATGTGGATGATCTGCGCCAAGGTGATCAGGGCCTGTAAGATCGCCGAAAAACACGGCGTGGGGATAGTTTCTTTAGGCGGGTTTTCCTCGATAGCGGTTGAGATGCTCGGAGAGGGAGTGATGAATGATGTGCATGTGCCGGTCACCACAGGCAATACTTTTGCCTCCGCGATGGTGATAGACAGCGTCTTTAGGGCCGCTAAGCTTTTTAATAAGGATATCGCCTCCCTTAAAGTGGCTATTGTGGGAGGTACGGGTGATATCGGCAGCGCCTGCGCCAGGGTGCTGGTAAACGAGGCAAAGCAGCTTACGGTAACCGGCAGGAATAAAGAGAATCTTATACGCCTGAGGCAAGAATTAGCAAAGAAGCATAAGTCGGCGATACAGGTATCATTGGATAATCCTTCCGCGGTAAAAGACGCGGATATTGTGATCTGTGCCGCAAATTCAAGCGCTTCTATCCTTGAAGCCGGCTGGTTTAAGCGCGGGGCGATAGTCTGCGACGCCGGATACCCGAGGAATGTCCGCATCGATGCCTTATCCAGGGATGATATTTTTATCTTCTCGGGAGGACTGGTGAAGTCTCCGGTCCCTTTTGAGCCTTTAGTCAGTTTAGGCCTGCCCGCGAAGGATGTTATTTTCGGCGATTTTGCCGAAGCGATAATCCTGTCTTTAGAGAGGCGTTATGAGAACTATAGCCAGGGGAAAGGAAATATACTTCCTGAAAAAATAGATGAGATAAGGAAGATGGGCAAGTCCCATGGTTTCGAGGCCTCTGACTTTTATTGCGGGGATAAATTAGTCGATAGGTCTATCATAGAGAAAGTAAAGGAAGCAAGTAATTGAGGGATTGAATATGAAAGAGATCAAAGCGACGGTAAAGGTTTTTCGCGAAAAGAGGTTATATCCGCGCATACATACCCTTTCCAGTGCCGCTGACCCGGAAATAATCATAGAAGGGAAAAAGGTTTTGCTTTTTTGCTCCAATGATTATTTGGGGTTAGCTAACCATCCGTTGATAAAACAGAGGGCAAAAGAAGCGATTGATAACTACGGCGTAAGCACCTGCGCCTCCAGGCTGATCTCCGGGAATACGGATCTACATAACAGATTAGAAAAGGCGATCGCTGATTTTTTAAGCTGCCAGGACGCGGTTGCCTTTAATTGCGGTTATATGACCAATCTGGGAGCGATCAGCGCGGTCATAAACGGCATCAATACTTTCAGCATCTTTCCCCAAAAAACATTGATCATCAGCGAAGAATTGAATCACGCCAGCATCATCGACGGCTGTAAGTTGAGCGGCTCAAAGGTTATAGTATATCCGCACAAAGACATGAAGTCGCTGGAGAAGATCCTAAAGAAACATAAGAAAATAAGGAAACTTGTGGTGACTGATGCGGTTTTCAGCATGGACGGCGATATCGCGCCTATTCCGGAAATAGCCGCTTTAGTAAAGAAATATAACGCCTTTCTGATGGTAGACGAAGCGCATTCTATCGGAGTGCTGGGTGAAACCGGCAGGGGGGTATTGGAACATTTTAAGCTTAGCTTTGAAAGCGTAGATATTTTAATGGGGACGCTTAGTAAAGCCATAGGCAGTATCGGAGGTTATATCGCCGGCACAAGAGAGCTGACGGATTTTTTGAGGGTCACCGCGCGCCCCTATATCTTTACCGCTTCTCCTCTTCCTCCGCCGTCTACGATAGCGGCGATTTCAGCGATCGAATTTATCCGGGATAACCCTTCGATAGTGGAATCTTCGCGTAAAAACGCCCGGCACTTAAGAGAAAAATTAAGAGCAAATAAATTCGATATTTTAGAGACCGAGACTCCGATCATACCCCTGATGATATATGACGAGCAGAAGGCGATAAGGTTTTCCGATATATTGTTTGAGAACGGCATCTTGGCGCCTTGCGTGCGCTGGCCCGCGGTCCCTAAAGGAAAAGCCAGGATCAGGTGTGTAATTATGGCCAATCACAGTCTTGAACAGCTGGACAGATTAGTTGAGGCCTGCGTGATCACGAGAAAAGCCATAGGATAGATATGCGATACGACGATAAGTTGCGGCCGGTTTATATGGTGTATCCCGGGTTATACCCTCTTTTGATGCTTAATTATTGGATCAATAAAGCGAAAGCTCCCGCGGTAGGCATAATGTTATCGGGTTTTGATACAAAATATAAAGGGAAGATCCTGCCTTTTTATAAAGATTTTATCTTATTCATAAAACGCTACGGCTTACGCTACAGTATCTACATGCTTTTGATCGCTAAATTAGGCGTTTATTTGGTTTCTCTCTGGAATATATTCAGGCGCTTGAGCGGGAAAAAAATAAAATTGAAGACATTCACGGATATCGCACAGGAGAAAGGGATACCTGTTTATTTGAGTAATGATTTTAACAGCCCGGAGGCGATGAATTTTTTAAAAAACGTCAACGCTAACCTGATCGTCTCCGCTTACAACAACCAGATACTTAAAAAAAGGATAATAAATTACCCTAAATATAAGACTATCAATATCCATCCCGGGTATTTGCCTGATTTCAGAGGGTTGGATGCCGTTTTTGAAGCCATGTATAATAAGGTTAAAAAAGCAGGAGTCACGATACATTATATGGACAGCGGTATTGATACCGGAAAAATTATCCTGCAGGAATTAATCGTCGTCCGGAAGGAAGATACCCTTTTTTCTTTGAACGTAAGGCTGTGGATGCACGGAGCCAGGATGCTGGAGGAAGTCTTTGAGATGATAGATGAAAGTAACGTTCCTTCTTTTAAGCAGCGCCTGGATAAGGCAAAATACCCCTACAGGTCTTATCCCGGGGAAAAAAAGGTGGCTGATTTTATATCCGGCGGCGGCCGCTTGATAAAATTCAAGGATATTATGAATACCTTTAAGTAAAATGGCAGAGATATTTTTAGCCCGCAGTTATTTTTTCAATCCATACGCGATACCTTACGCCGTCGCTTCTTTTTTGATGCTGGCATTAGGGATATTTGTTTATTCCCAGAACAGGAAAGGCGTGATAAACCTTGCTTATCTTTCGGTGTGCTTAAGCGCTTCCTTGTGGTTATTCGGGGATTTCGCGATCATCTCTTCAGCAAAAGAAATATCCGCGCATTTCTGCGCTAAATTCGTCTATATCGGGATCACGCTTATCCCTCCCAGCTTGTATTTTTTTAGCAGCGCCTGGTTAGGCAAAATTGCAGAAAAGAAAAGATGGATTTTGCTTAATTATCTATTAGGCGCAATTTTCATCTCGTCAATATTTTTTACTGATCATATCGTTAACGGGTACCAGAGGCATTTCTACGGCAACTTTTCGCGCCTAGACTCCCTAGGCTTTATTTATTTAGCTTACTTTTTCGGGGTCTCCCTGGTTTTTTTTAAGGACCTGCTCAGAGATTATTTGCGCGAATCGGATCCTTTTAAAAAAATACATAAAAAACGAATAATCATAGCTTTTTCCATAGGTTTTATGGGGGCGGTCGATTTCTTACCTACATACGGGGTAAGTATTTATCCTCTGGGATTCCTTTCGATCCTTTTATTGAATGTGATTATAGCCCACACGATCATCCGCTATAAACTTATGGATATCGAAACCGTAATACACAAGACTATCGCCTGGTTTTTTACGAACCTGGCTATAGTCATACCGTTTATCCTTTTAGGGTATTCTATCAGGGGTTGGTACGCGACGCTTAATTTTTGGCCGGCCCTGGCAGTTTTGGTTGCTTTGGCCATGATTTTTTTATTCTTAGTGAAGTTATTACAGCCAAGGGTCGACCATTTTTTTCAAAGGCGCAGGTTTGATCTAGAAGGAGTCTTGTCCCATTTTATCGAAGAAATAATCCGTCTTAAAAACCTGCGGCAGCTGATTGAGCTCGTAGAAAGCACTATCGCCGATAGCCTTTACCCGCAAAGCGTGGATATTTTTATTTTTGACGAAAACGAAAAGGATTACCGCCTGTCAAATACAAAATACGCTTGCGCTGCAGCTTCCGTTTTAAGGGGTGATAACGGTTTTTTACGATGGTTGGCTGCAAGTAACAAGATCGCTCAGCGGGAATCGGTGCTCGATGACCCCAGGTTGAGCCTGATAAAAAATGAAGCGGATGAATATTTTAATTCCAATAAAGCAGTTTTAGTGATCCCGCTGGTTTTAAATGAAAGGTTGCTCGGAGTCATCCATCTGGGGAGAAAAGCTAATTTTAAGCTTTATTCCCCTGCCGACTTTTTCTTCCTTAATAATTTGCGCAACCAGGCCTCGGTAGCGCTGTCCAATTCATTGCTTTATAAAAACATTGAAGAAGAAGTAAGGCAAAGGACAAAGGAATTAGTAGAGGTGCAAAGGCAGTTGATACAGGCGGAAAAATTGGCTACCATGGGCACATTAGCCGGAGGAGTGGCGCATGAGATAAATAATCCTCTTACGGCCGTTTTGACTAACGTGCAGATGCTTTTATCTTCAGAGGAGATCAGGGATACCAACGCCAAAGAGTCTTTGGCCCTTATAGAGGAGGCCACTAAGCGCTGCCGCTCGATCATAAAAAAACTAATGACTTACGCGAAAAAACCTTTTGATTCGGCGCAGGATGCGGAAGCAGATCTATTAAAAGCGGTAAATAGCGCGGTTTCTTTCTTAAGCTACCAGTTGGGGCAGGAGAATATCAATATCGTCGTTTACGCTCCCAAGGATTTTGATTACCGCCTTGTTGGCAACCAGAACGAGCTGGAGCAGGTCATAACCAATATAGTGCTTAACGCTAAAGATGCCATAAAGCAGATCAAGGATGAGGGGGATATATCCATCAGGCTTCAGTCAAGGGAGGGGCGGCTTGAGCTGGCGGTTGAAGATGAAGGTATCGGCATGTCGAAAGATGTGCTGGCTAAGATTTTCGACCCTTTTTTTACTACCAAAGAGGTAGGCAAGGGGACCGGCTTAGGTTTATCTATATGCCAGTCTATAGTAGAAAAGCACAAAGGGAAAATCAACGTAAGATCCGAGCCGGGGAAAGGGACAGTGATCTCGATAACTTTTCCTCAGGCGTGATATTTAAGCGATGAAGAGTATCCTTTTGATCGAAGACGAAGAGTTGATCTGTGAGAGCTTAAGGCGTTTTTTAAAAATACATGATTATCGCGCCGTAATAGCAAGAAACGCCATTTTTTGCGGCAGGAGCAAAAAAAACCTGTTGCGGAAATCATGATTACGGGTTATGCTGACCAAAAGCAGCAGGCAAAAGCAGAAGAATTGAAAGCCTCAGCTTATCTTTTTAAGCCTTTTGATAACGATGAATTATTAGATGCGGTTAGGAAAAATATCGGTTAAATGAGCCTGATGAAAAAGACCATCCTTATCATTGACGACGACAGGTTAGTTTTGGAGAGCCTGAAGAAACTTTTTTTACAAGAGGGCTACGATGTCCTGACCGCAGAAAGCGGAGCGCAGGCCTTTATTTTATTAGAAAAGCATGACCCGGATTTGATCATCGCCGATATCAGGATGCCGCAGCTAGACGGTGTCCAGACGGCAAGGAAGATCAAGGAAATCAGAAGAGGGAAAGGGATGTCCGATATCCCGATAATTTTTATTACGGGTTACGCGGATATCGGTATTAATGAAAAAGCAAAAGACCTGGGCGAATTGGTTTTAAAGCCGTTTGATCTAGAAGAATTTTTAAATTTTGTCAGGCAGCAGAGCATTAAAAAACGGGTCGTGATAACCGGACTAGGGGTGGTAGCCGCAAACGGTATAGGCAAAGACGAGTTTTGGCAGGCAAACATCAAGGGGGTTTCGGCGGTAGAGCGGATAAAAGATTTTGATACTGCGGATATGAATTCAAAGATTGCCGCGCAAGTAAAGAATTTCGAGCCTTCTAGGTATATGAGCGCTCAAATAATCAGCAGGACCGACCGTTTTAGCCAACTGGGGATCGCCGCGGCAAAACTAGCCTTAGAAGACAGTAAATTAAATCTGGAGGAAGAGGATAAAGACAGGATCGGCGTCTCTATCGGTTCAGGCTTAGGAGGAGTGTTATTCCACGAAGAACAAATTTCCACTATGTATGAGAAAGGTTTTAAAAAAGCCGAACCTTTAGGCGTGCCTAAGGTAGCCCCTAATGCCGTTCCCGGGCATATATCCATTATATTCGGTTT
>JAFGET010000035.1 GCA_016931435.1 Candidatus Omnitrophota bacterium | reverse complement strand
TTTTTATATTATACTCTACTATGTTAATAGAGTTAGTAGTCTTATAGAAAAACATATGAAAATAACATATAAATGCGATTATGCTATAAAAACAGTTTTAGATTTAGCGCTGCACTATAATGAGCTATCCACCATACATCAAATAGCCCGGCGGATCGATGCCCCTGTTAAATTCCTCGAACAGGTGTTGTTGGATTTAAAGCGCGGAGGCTTTGTAGAAAGTAAAAGAGGAAAGATCGGCGGTTATCAGCTTGCACGTGAACCTGTTTTGATCAAATTAGGTGAAGTTATACGTTTTATCAGCGGGCCTATTGAGCCGATCGCTTGTGTAGAAAAAGATTATTCAGGATGCCGTGAGACTTTGAATTGTGTTTTGCGCCCGGTATGGGGTAATGTAGCCCAGGCGATATCCGGGATAATTGATAATATAAATTTTGAAGAACTGGCCGCTCGCGTAAAAGATCGCAAGGAAGTGTTTACCTATAGTATATGAGGAGGTAAGATGCGCATTGCCCAGGATATAACTCAGCTTGTAGGAAATACACCTTTGGTATACCTAAGGAAGGTGGCGAAAGATTCTAAAGCGGAGTTGGCAGCTAAGGTAGAATCATTCAATCCTTTGTCCAGCGTAAAAGACAGGATCGGCCTGGCGATGATAGAAGATGCAGAAAAAAAAGGCCTGATAAAAAAAGGCACGGTGATCATTGAGCCGACAAGCGGAAATACGGGTATTGCTTTGGCTTTTGTCTGCGCATCACGGGGGTACAGGTTGGTTTTGACTATGCCTGAGACTATGTCTGTTGAGCGCAGGCAGCTTTTGTCATTATTTGGGGCTGAAATAGTTTTAACAAAAGGTGACAGGGGAATGCTGGGTGCGGTAGCAAAGGCAGAGGAATTGGTTAAATCTACCCCCAATTCTTTTATGCCGCAGCAGTTCAATAATCCTGCTAACCCACAGATTCACCGCAAGACTACTGCTGAGGAAATATGGAATGATACTGATGGGAAAGTCGATATTTTAGTAGCAGGGGTAGGCACGGGAGGCACGATCACCGGCATTAGCGAAGTACTCAAAGAAAAAAAGCCGGGTTTCAAAGCTATTGCCGTGGAGCCCCGTGATTCGGCCATCCTTTCCGGAGGCGAACGCGGGCCGCATAAGATCCAGGGTATCGGAGCGGGTTTTATACCCGGGGTTTTAAAAACGGATTTATTAGATGAAATAATCCGGGTTACGGATCAGGACGCAGCTATGACCGCAAGGAAGCTGGCAAAAGAGGAGGGTATATTAGCCGGGATCTCATCCGGAGCAGCGTTGTGGGCTGCTATCGAAGTGGCTAAGAGAGATGAAAATAAAAATAAATTAATCGTGGTAATTTTACCGGATACAGGAGAAAGGTATCTTTCTACGGAATTATTCCAGGAGGGGAGTTGAAATGGCAAAGACAATATCAGAGATAAATAAGAAGATAAAAAAGGGCGAAGCGGTAATCGTTAATGCCGAGGAGATCATTGACATCGTGGCTAAAAAAGGCACTAAAAAAGCGGCCGAGGAAGTAGACGTGGTCACAACCGGCACGTTCGGCCCGATGTGTTCATCCGGGGTGTATTTTAACATCGGTCATTCCAAGCCCAGAATAAAAATCGGAGGAGGCAAGGCTTACTTAAACGATGTCCCCGTTTATACGGGGCTTGCCGCGGTCGATATGTATCTGGGGGCGGCTGCTTTGCCGGATGACGACCCGAGAAATAAGATCTATCCGGGAGAATTCAAATATGGAGGCGGGCACGTGATCGAAGAGTTGGTTTCCGGTAAAGACGTACGCCTGGTCGGCTCAGCTTATGGCACGGATTGTTACCCGAGGAAAAAAATAGAAACACTGATAAACATTAAGGACTTAAACGAAGCAGTCTTATTCAATCCCCGTAATGCTTATCAGAATTATAATATAGCCGTAAATCTTTGCGATAAAACCATATATACCTATATGGGGACCTTAAGGCCGGATTTAGGAAACGCTAATTATTGCAGCGCCGGGCAGCTTTCTCCGCTTTTAAACGACCCTTATTATAAGACTATCGGTATAGGCACGAAGATCTTCTTAGGCGGGGGGATCGGGTATGTGGCCTGGCACGGCACGCAGCATAATCCTTCTGTCAAGCGTAAGAAAAACGGTGTCCCTCAGGCGCCCGCAGGGACCCTGGCAGTCATCGGAGACCTCAAACAAATGAGTCCTGATTGGTTAAGAGGCCTGACTATGTATGGTTACGGAGTGACGCTTAATGTGGGTATAGGCATCCCTATTCCTATATTCGATGAAGAGATATGCCGTTATACTGCGGTAAGAGACGAGGAGCTTTGGGCGCAGATAGTAGATTACGGCAGCGCTTATCCGCAAGGCAATCCGGGAAACCTAGGAGAGGTAAATTACGCAGAATTAAAAAGCGGAAAAATCAAGATCCAGGGTAAGGATGTACCGACAGGCGCGTTTTCCAGCTATTCCAAGGCGCTTGAGATAGCCAACACCTTAAAGGAATGGATCAAGAAGGGGGATTTTCTGTTGACTGAATCCGTTGCTTCTTTGCCGGGGGCGGATTCCGGTTATGCCTTTAAGTCGCTTAATGAAAGGCCGGTAGAGAATTAGGGGGAAAGTTTATAGAGAAAAACATTGCCCGGCGAAGTTATTTCGGATATAATCCTAGCGAATAATTAAAAGCTTAAATCGGAGGCCGATATGAGGATATTTGGCATAGGCATACAGGAACTGCTTTTGATTCTGGTCATTTGCCTTATTATTTTCGGCGCAGCAAAACTTCCCCAGATAGGCAAATCCCTCGGAGAGGCAATAAGAGAGTTCAAAAAATCTTTTAAAAAATAAGCCCCGCCTTCCAAGAGACCTTAAGATCCATGGATAAGACTCTGTCTATTTCAGGGCACCTGCAGGAATTACGCAGGCGGTTGATATTTTGCCTGGTCGTTTTGGTATTATCCCTGGCAATAAGTTTTCCCTTTGCCCAGAGGATCATACATTTTTTGAAATATCCCGCCGCAGATCGTATAAATAAACTTGCGTTTTTCGGCCCCGAAGAGGCTTTTCTGGTTTATATGAAAGCCGCATTCATCATGGCTTTTATCCTGGCGCTGCCGTTTATCAGTTATCAATTATGGGCTTTTTTGACTCCGGCAATAAACTTAAAGCACCGGAGATACTCTATACAATTTGTGGCCTCAGTAGTCATTGTTTTTATAACCGGGTGCCTATTTGCTTATTTTATTATGCTTGGGCCGGCGTTGAATTTTTTGTTGAGTTTCGGTAAGGATGAGTTGATCGCGGTGATTTCTGCCTCAAGATACATATCTTTTGTCAGCTCATTAATATTACTGACTGGCTTAGTCTTTGAGATGCCGGTATTAAGCTATATTTTTACAAGGCTGGGCTTAATTAAGGCCTCATGGCTTAGGGGTAGGATGAAATACGCGATCCTTGCGATTTTTATACTTTCCGCAGTCATTACTCCTACAGCGGATATGTTTAATATGCTTTTACTTGCCTTGCCGATGGTCTTACTCTATGAATTAAGCATATGGGTCTCTTATTTTACGCGGCCTTTAAGGACCGCGCGGAAAAACCCGGGATGATTTTTTCCTTGTTGTTATTTAATATGCTATTTGTTATCATAATAAGGTAGATCTTTTTTTAAGTGAATAATGTCAGGATAAGCATAAGGAGGAAGAAGTGTTCAGAGAAAAAATAAAGGTATTGGATTGCACGATAAGAGACGGCGGGCTGGTGAATAAGCACGATTTTGATTTAAGGTTTGTCCGGCAGGTCTATAAAGCCTTGACCGAAGCGGGCGTAGACTATATGGAGATGGGCTATAAGAATTCCAAGAAACTCTTTTCCGATAAAGAGTTCGGGGTTTGGAAGTTTTGCGAGGATGAAGAGATCAAAAAGGCCGTCGACGGTATAGAATCTAAGACAAAGATATCGATAATGGTAGACGTAGGCAGGGTAGACGTCGAAGATGTAAAACCGAAAAAGATGAGCCCGGTGCATATGATACGGGTAGCCTCTTACGTCAAAGACATCGATAAGGCGATATACCTGGTGAATAATTTTGCCGATAAAGGCTACGAGACTACGGTCAATATCATGGCTATTTCGCGCGCGCTGGATAATGAGTTGAACGAAGCCCTGCATCAATTAGAAGAGGAAAGCCGGGCCCAGGTGATATATATAGTGGATAGCTTCGGTGCGCTTTATCAGGAGTCTACTGAGTTCTTGGTAAAAAAATTCAAACACATCTTAAAGACAAAAGAGGTGGGAATGCACGCGCATAATAACCAGCAGTTAGCCTTCGGCAATACCATAGAAGCGATAATCCACGACGCAAATTTCATGGACGCGACGGTGTATGGGCTGGGAAGGGCCGCGGGTAATTGTCCGCTTGAGCTTTTGATCGGTTTTTTGAAGAATCCTAAGTTTGACATCCGGCCAATCTTAGACCTTATTTCCAAAGAGTTCATCCCTTTACGGGAAAGAATAGAATGGGGCTATATTATCCCTTACGCCATTACCGGCATGCTTGACGAGCATCCTAAAGCCGCGATGGCCTTAAGGAATAGCGAAAAGAAAGAGGATTACCGGGAATTTTACGAAAACCTTACCGCGGGTTTAGATTAAATGGATATCGCAGAGTTTAAGAGGCTGCCCGTGATGGGCATATTAAGGGGGGTCGAGCAAAAGGTCATCACTGCGCTTATCGAGGCGATCATAGAGAGCGGCCTTAAGACTATCGAGATCACCATGAATACAAGAAATGCCTGCGGGTTGATCAAAGAAGCGGCCAGGGTTTCTTGCGGCCGGTTGACTATAGGCGCGGGTACGGTCCTGGAACTGGCCACCTTAAAGGAGGCGCTTTCATCAGGGGCTACTTTTTGCGTGACGCCTGTTTTAGTAAAAGAGGTATCTTTATATTGCCAAAAGAATAAGATCCCGATTTTTCCGGGAGCATTGACTCCTCTTGAAATATATAACGCCTGGAGCCTAGGGGCGGCTATGGTCAAGGTATTTCCCGCTAAGTTTTTCGGTCCGGATTATTTCAAAGAAATAAAAGGGCCTTTTGGCGATATAGAGCTACTTGCCTGCGGAGGGGTTAATCCTCACAATATAAAGGAGTATTTTAATAAAGGGGCGGCGGCCGTTGCTTTTGGCGCAAGTGTTTTTAGAAAAGAATGGATACAAGAAAATGATTTTGCCAGTGTAGCAAAATGCATAAAGGATTTGATCAGCGCGATGAATTAAAAACGGAAGATGATCAGGAGAGAAATTAAGGTCGACTGGAGGTTAAAAATGGGAAAATCGGTGAAAGGCACTAAAACAGAGAAAAATCTTCTTAAGGCGTTTGCGGGAGAATCGCAGGCGCGTAACCGCTACACTTATTTTGCCAGCGCGGCAAAGAAGGAAGGTTACCAGCAGATATGCAATATTTTTACAGAGACAGCGGAAAACGAAAAGGAGCACGCTAAAGTCTTTTTTAAGTATTTAGAAGGCGGAGAGGTAGAGATTACCGCAGCTTATCCGGCCGGAGCGATCAAAGATACCAAAGAAAACCTTAAAGAGGCGGCGGACGGAGAGAAGCTGGAGTGGACTTCGCTTTATCAGGATTTTGCCAAAGACGCTAAAAACGAGGGTTTTGAGGAGATCGCCCGGTCTTTTGAGCAGATAGCTAAGGTAGAAAAATTCCATGAATCGCGCTACCGTAAGTTGATCGATAATATCGAAAAAGAAGAGGTTTTTAAGAAAAAAAGCGCGGTAAAATGGCATTGTATCAATTGCGGCTATGTTTTTGAAGGCGATGAGGCCCCTCAGGAATGCCCTGCTTGCAGGCATCCGCAGGCCTATTATGAGGTGCTTGCTGAAAATTTATGATCTTTTAATGAGGCTTAAAATATATACGTTTTTTCTTTTAATACCTTTGTGTTTGGGATGGGCGATGAGAGAAAACAATCCATCTGGAGCTAAAATACCTATTTTTGATTCTACTTCAGGGAAGATAGAGGAAGTAGAGCCGGTAATAAAAAGCGAAGCTGAATGGAGAAATACCTTAACTGAGGCCCAGTACCGCATAATGCGCCAAAAAGGCACCGAAGCTGCTTTTACCGGAAGCTGTCCGATCCCTCCTAAAGGCAAAAGCGGTATCTATCAGTGCGCGGCTTGCGGCACAGACTTATTCCGTTATGAAAATAAATTTGAATCGGGCACAGGCTGGCCGAGTTTTTGGGAGCCTGTCTCCGGATTAAATATCCGGCTAAAAGAAGATAAAACCCTGGGGATGCAAAGGACTGAAGTCCTCTGCGCCCGCTGCGGAAGCCATTTAGGGCATGTTTTTGAAGACGGGCCGGAACCTAGCGGAAAAAGATATTGTATCAACGCTATAGCTTTAAAATTTTCACAAATCCCGGATGTCTCTAAGACCGAAAAGGCGATTTTTGCCGCAGGGTGTTTTTGGGGGGTGGAAGAGGCTTTCAGGCAATACTTAGGCAAGGGGGTCATCTCTACGCGTGTAGGTTATACCGGGGGCAAAACACAAAACCCTAGTTATGAAGAGGTCTCTTCGCATAAGACCGGGCATGCTGAAGCGGTAGAAGTCGAATATGATCCGTCGAAGATCTCTTATGAAGAGTTACTCGATATTTTCTGGAGTATCCACGACCCTACTACCTTAGACCGCCAGGGCCCGGATATAGGTTCGCAATATCGTTCAGCCATATTTTATTTGAATCCCCGGCAGGAGAAATCAGCCAGGGGATCAAAAGAAAAACTCAATGCCCAGGGAGAGTTTAAAGGCAGAATAGTAACCGAGATATCCCCCGCGCAAGAATTCTATCCCGCAGAACCCTATCATCAGCAATATTTCGATAAGCGCGGGATAAAGCCAGCTTGCCACCTGCCGCAGAAGGAACGTTGACTTATGCCCGAAAAAGCATGTCTTAATTGTAAGGCCTTGCATGATTGTCGCGATAATGCTTCGTCGTGGTTCTTTCTTTTTATCGGCCTTATTGCTACGATCGCAGTGAGATTGGTGAACGTCGTCATGGATTTCGGGCCATTTTGGGCAAAACTCTCCTGGTATGTGGGGATATCCGGATTCCTGGTCTATTTCCTTTATAAATATCGTCAACATAAAGCGATGCGGATGTTTTTATTGAATTCCGGTATAGCCGAAAAGATAAGAAAGAACGATCCACTCACAAAGACAGAATCTGAGTTTGTTTCTTCCTTATTCTGCAGCCTGCGGTCTCGGAAAGACTCTATAAACTATTTTTTTATTTTCTTTACTTCTGCGCTCGCTTTGCTTTTGGGGGCCTATCAGGATTTTTTCAAGAATTAACGGTATGCCGGAGGTAAATGATGAAAAAGTGTAAATATTGCCAAAAGGACGTCCAGGAAGAAGAAAAGCTCTGCCCTTTTTGCGGTTATGATTTTAAAAGCGGTACGATAACCCAGGTCTTTTCTGAAGAAGAAGCTCAGAAAAGAAAGCGCGCCGAAAAAAAAATTTCCCGTAAAGAAGGCGGAATTGACCCGAGAATAAAGAAATTCGCCTTTATCGGTATTGCGATCACTATCTTCTCGGTGTTGTACAGTTATAATTTCAGGCTGAATATTATCTTTTTTGATTTTAAGGATAAGTTTTTAGGCGGGAAAAAGGGGGGGCTGACCCTAAACAGTATCTTAGGCAAAAAAAAGAAAGATCAAAAAATAGAAAATATACAATTGACTGACATCTCTTCATTTAACGCCCCGCGTGAAGCAGCCGATTATAAGAATTTTACCCTGGAAGGAATATTTTTTGACCCGCAGGGAGAAAGTTATGCTACGATTAACGGGCAGGTTTTGGCAGAAGGGGAGAGTTTGGAGAACTTACGCGTAAAAAAAATAAATAAGAATACGGTAGAGATCGAGATCGCAGGCAAAGTGCAGATATTGGAAGTCAACCAGGAGATCCCTAAAAAATGAGTGAAAAAATTGCTGTCATCGGAGCGGGTGTAGGCGGGCTTTCTACGGCAGCCCGTTTGGCCAATAGGGGGTATCAGGTAGAAGTTTTTGAGAAACTTCCTGCCTGCGGAGGCCGCAACAACCTCCTTGAAGATAAGGGATTTAAATTCGATATGGGGCCTTCTTTTGTGCTCATGCCGGATTTCTTCGAAGAAGTTTTTTCTTATTGCAAAGAGGAGATGCGGGATTACCTTGACCTGCGCATTTTAGAATGCGGATATAAGATCTTCTATTCTTCCAGGGATACGCTTACGGTTTACCGGGACAGCAAAAAGACCAAAGAGCAGTTGGAAAAAATAGAAAAAGGCGCGGGCATGGCTTTCGACGGGTTCATCAAGGAAACCGCGCGTCTGTATAAATGCGTAAGGCCGCTTTTATACAGGTGTTTTACGAAAGGCTCTGCCCTGAACCCGTCTTATTGGGGCTTGATCAAAAAGATAAGGTTTTTTGAATCCTATTGGGATTTAGCCGCAAAATTTTTTAAAGACGAAAGACTGCGTTACGCCTTTACGTTTGAGGCGATGTTTATGGGGGTTTCTCCTTTTGATGCCCCTGCGTTTTATAGCGTGATCAGCTACGCCGACCACGTGCAGAAGATCTTCCACCCTATGGGCGGGATGTACCGCATCCCTCTTTCGCTTGAAAAAATAGCGAAGAAGTACGGAGCCAGATTTTATTATGGCAGGGAAGTAAAAAATATCCTGAGCAAAGGAAATACCGTAAAAATAAAGATCGGTAACGAAGATGCTGTTTTTGATAAGGTAGTAGTGAACGCCGATTACGCCTATGCCCAAAGCGAACTTCTAAAAAGAAAAATCCCTAAGTATAAATATTCCTGTTCGGTATACCTTATTTATCTGGGGCTGAAGAAAAAAGTCAAGGGGTTTGCTCATCATAATTTATTTTTTTCGAAAGACCTAAAGCGTAATCTAAAGAATATATTTACTCAAAAGCTGATACCTGAGGACCCGTCTTTTTACGTGCACGTGCCTACGGTGACCGACGAGTCCCTGGCGCCGAAGAACAAGGAGATATTCTATATACTCATCCCGGTCCCCAATTTAGAAGGCGGTGATCAAACGATAGAAGAAGCCGAGGAAAGTTTACGCCGTGTAGTTTTTGAAAAAATAAACGGCGCCCTGGGAGAGAGATTGCAGGACTTGATCGAGGTAGAGCACAGGTTTTACCCGCGTGATTTTATCGACAGGTACAATATAAAATACGGGGCCACTTTCGGCCTGGCGCATAACCTTATGCAGAGCGCATTTTTCAGGCCCGCTAATTTCGACAGCAAGATTAAGAACCTTTATTTTACGGGAGCGAGCACCCAGCCGGGCGGAGGATTGCCTGTAGTCATGGCGAGCTCCCGGATCGTAGCGGATTTGATTTGCTAGATACTAAAGGCCCTCGCCCGAGGGATTTATTTATGATCAGCGAGTCAGAGAAGTTAAGGCTTGGATATAAGAGATGATTTTTTCGGTTGTAGACTCCGGGGTGGAGGCGCCGGCAGTGACGCCTATGGAATGCGCATTTTTAAACCAGACTGCTTTTATATCTTCTTTTTGGCTTACCCAGTGACTCTTTTTATTTAATGATTTTGATATTTGGTAAAGTCTTTTTGTATTGGCGCTGTTCTTTGAGCCGATAATGATCATTACGTCGTTTTGCCCAGGCATTTTCTTTACTTCCTCTTGCCTTTGCCGCGTGGGATTACAGATAGTGTTAAAAAATTCTAATTCGGCTATATATTTTTTTAGGATCGCTACGATCTCCTGGACTTTTTCCGTATTTTGCGTTGATTGCACGACTACGCAGGCCTTTTTGAATTTTTTTATGGCAGCTAACGGGATATTTTTTTTATCGTCGATGACCATGGCCTTCTGTTTCGCATGGCCGATGATCCCCCGCACTTCATCGTGTTTCTTGTCTCCGATAACTATAATTTTTCTTCCGCGGTTATCCATTTCTTCTACTATCCGGTGGATTTCTTTGACCATAGGACAGGTAGCGTCGATTATATCGTAGCCTAAACCTTTTGCTTTCTCGATGACCTGGCGGCTTGTGCCGTGGGCGCGGATTAAAAATACCTTGTTTTTGCCGGAAGACAATCTTTTTGCCTTCTTTATGCCGGTTTTTTCGATCTCCCTGACCACATCCTCGTTATGCACTATATCTCCCAGCACATAGACGTTTTTATGCGAAAGCGAAGTCTTCAAAGCCATATCGATAGCCCTTTTTACTCCGAAACAAAAACCCGCGGATTTTGCTAAAGAGATCTTCATAAATATTTTCTCCGAAGAAGGACTTTGATCAGAGTCATGATTTTTTCGGCCTTGTTAAGGCGCAGGCGCTTAGAAAAGACGTCATATCCGTTTTTTTCGATTTTCATGAGGATGCCTTCATATAATTCTTTCATCGCCAAAGTCACCAGGCGGCACCTGAGGTCATTTATCATGCCGATCCCCGAGAGGCAATCCCGGTAATATTGTCTTGCTCTTTGTATCTGAAAACCCATAAACTTTTTGAAATCGTCGCTTACCGAGCCTTCAGATATATCGTTTTGGTTTATTTGGAACTTTGACATTTCATCCTGGGGAAGGTATATCCTTTGACGGGCGAAATCTTCTTTTATGTCCCTGAGGATGTTGGTCAGCTGCATAGCTATGCCTAGGTTTAGCGCGTATCCTTCTGCCTTGCGGTTTTTATATCCAAAGATCTTAAGCATGATCAGGCCCACTACGCCGGCTGACCGGTAGCAATATTCATGAAGTTCTTTGAAATCCCGGTAGCGGTTTTTTTCTAAATCCATACGCATGCCCGCGGTCATTTCCTGGAAATATTCTTGTGGAATACGGTATTTTTCCACGCTATGGCGGAAGGCATAAAGCAGGGGGGTTTCTTGTTCGGCATCACCGAAGGCCTGCGCGATTTTTTTCTCTATCGCGTCGAGGGAGTCTTTTGCGCAAGAGCCCCCGGGGTTATCTACCGATTCGTCGCTTAAACGGCAGAGCGCGTAAACGGCATAAGCAGAATACCTCTTTTCTTTATCCAATAGCTTTGAGGCCAGATAAAAAATAGTAGCGTGATCTTTGGTTATTTTTTCTGCCTCCCGATAACCTTCCTGTAAATGTCTCGGGACCTCATATCTTGCCATAGGGCTATTTTACAACTAAATTTAAAGGATATAAAGTCAAACTTTCTTT
>JAFGET010000034.1 GCA_016931435.1 Candidatus Omnitrophota bacterium | reverse complement strand
CGAATTGGAAAAGGCGATGTCGCAGCACATATTAGGGCGCGCCGAACTAATCGGGGTATATAAAAGATCGTAAAGGTAACGTATGAGGATGTTCCTTTTTTCAGGAAAGGAAAATAGGAACATCCATTTTCTTTGCTATTTTTGAATAAAAAGGATATAATATAATAAAAATAAAGAAGATAATCGCAGAAGGATTGCTTCATGAAGAAATTCAATCTTATCATTTTAGCCGGCGGTAAAGACGGCGCCTGGTGTGAAAGCTACGGGTATAAAAAGAAGGCGATGCTGCCTCTTCTGGGAAAGCCTACGGTCAGCTGGGTCATAGAAGCTTTTTCAAGGAGCGACTATATAGATAATATTATCATCATCGGCCCGAAGGAATTACGCCGGCTTTACTCTATGCGTTACGTGCACAGATTGCTGCCGGAGCAGGCTTCATTCATGCAGAACCTCTTCTATGCTGTTTTTTATATCAAGGCCTCGACCTATAAGTTTGCCCGTGCGCATAACGGATACCTGATCTCGTTCTGTGACGCCGCATTTTTGACCACCGGCGTAATCAACGCAACGCTCAAGACGATCGCCGAATCAGATCCCGGCATAGCCTTGCATTATGTCCAAAAAGAGACTATCGCCAGGAACGGTTACCCTATCGAGAACCGCAGCTATTTTCATGTCTGCGGTAAAGAATATACCGGTTCCAACATCTATTATGTAAAGAAGTTCTCTAAATTGCTGAAGGTATTTAATGACTTGAGGTTACTTCGCGGATATCGCAAGGAGCCACAGAAGATATTGGAACACATAAACTATGAGAATGAAGGCATTTCAGGCGTAGAAGAGGCCCTTTCTAAAAGATTATCTACGGCTCTCAAGATCTTCATTTCCCCTTTCGCGGAGATGGGAGTGGATATTGACAGAGGCAGCGATTACGAATTTGCTAAGGCGCATTTTCAGAAGATCAAACAGCAATATGCCAAGTCAAAAGATAAAAAATACTTCTGACGAAGATTTCTTCGGAAAAGATAACTTCGCCTGGAAACTGGCGGGCCTAGTTTTATTCATAGGCATAGTTTTTATCACCTCCAGGTTTTTTCAAAGAAACTCGGCCGTAACCGCGGTTTTGGACAGGATCTCGCACGCGGGCCTATGGGCCCCGGTGTTATATAGCCTATGTTATGTTTTGATCTCCGGGGTTTTGGTGCCGGCAGTCGTGCTTAATGTCTTTGCCGGGACTTTATTCGGCCTGGCATGGGGCGTGGTTATCGTTACTTTCGCTTCGACGATATCCATGTCGGTTAAATTCCTCCTGGCGCGGTATTTATTCAGGGAAAGCGTCATAAAAAAGATAGAGAAAAACGAGAGGTTAAAGGCCGTAGATAATATCATTGAGAAAGACGGGTGGAAGATGTTGATCATCTTAAGGAATGTCCCGGTCGTAAGCAGCATGCTGCTCAATTATATCTGCGGCATCACAAAGATGCGTTTTAAAGATTATGTCCTGGCTTCTTTTATCGGAAGGTTACCAACGACATTTGTCTGCGTTTATTTTGGGTATATCCTTAAATATGCTTATCTTCAGAAAGCGCCCGCGGATTATCCCGCACTTTCGAAGCTATTGCTTTTTATCGGATTATTGGCTATGGGCTGGGCTTCTTTTTATATGGCTCATCTTTCGCGCAAAGTTTTAGCGCAAAGGAGAGTGGTCCTTAAATGAACGTAGTAAGAGGTTTTGAGCCTTAGGGGACAAAAGAGAGGGTCTATGGATTGGGCCATATTGCTGCAGTCAACACTTATACTTTTTGCCATTGTCAACCCCATCGGTAGTATCCCCATTTTTTTGCAGCTTACCGATAAAATGCCGCCGCAGGCAAGGAAGCAGGCTTTTAAGACCGCTATTTTTACTTCCTTTGCGATCCTTCTTTTTTTTATCTTTGCAGGTAAATGGATCCTTTCTTATTTTTTTCAGATACAGCTGCATGATTTGATGGCCGCAGGCGGCCTTCTTCTGTTGATCATTGCCATAGACCATTTGGTTTACGGCGCTCTTGTAAAAAGCGTGCTCGGCTCGGATAAAGAAGGCGCGCGCAATATCGGGGCGGTCCCTATAGCCTGTCCTATACTTGCCGGGCCCGGGGCGATGATGGCTGTTTTTGTTATTTTTTCAGAACACGGATTTTTGACAGCCGCCGGATCCATTGTCATTGTCCTGTCAGTAGCTTGGGTCTTGCTCCGTTTTATTGACTGGATCTATCGTTTTTTCGGCCAGACGGTTTGCCTTGTTTTATCAAAAGTACTTTCTTTATTCCTTGCGGCTATAGGCATCAGGCTTCTTATGCAGGGGCTGGCTCACTATTTTAAGTGATGACCTTAGGCTCTGGATCTGTGTTTTTGACAGCATAGTTTAGTAAAGGAGACAGTGTGTTAAGACAGGTTTTTCTTATATCTAATTACAGTTTTAATCCGCATGCCATACCTTTTTTTCTCGTAAGCTTGTCGGTATTAGGTTTCGGCTTAAAAGTCGTGCTTGCCAAAGTCGAAGTCGCCTTTAAGTCAAGGTTGCACCTGAGCCTTTTTTTATATGCCTTGGCAGTATCCTGGTGGCTGTTTATCCAGGGGATCACGCTTTGTATCGTAAACGGGGTCATTGAATCCTTCTGGGGCAGGGCTTGCTACGCCGGTATCGTTTTTCTTCCGGCCACTATTTATTATTCTACTTTTGCCTTCCTGAAGGTGCCCACAAACAGAAGATTTTTATGGTTTGTCATGGCGATGACGGCCTTTTTCTTTTTGATCTTGCCTACAGACCTTTTTATCAGCGGCGCGGTCAGGATCAAATGGGGTTATGCCGCACGGGCAGGGCAGTTACATCCGGCTTTTGTTGTTTTTTTGATCTTTGTCACCCTGGTTGCCCTGCGGCAGTATTTCCTTAAGTTTAAAGATAAAAATATACCTGCCGAAGAAAAGAGGCTGATACGCTCTATGCTTATTGCTGTGTGGATCGGTTATCTGGCGGCATTGGATTTTTTGACTAATTACGGCATTTCTTATTATCCCTCGAGTTTTATTTTTATCGGCATATACACTATCTTTCTTATCACGCATTACGAGATTTACCGTATCGATCCTGCGGTTGCCGCAGATACCGTGATCAATACCATGCTGGATGCCTTAGTAGTTTTTAACCCCGAAGGCAGGATCATCCTGGTAAACCCCGCGGCAAAGAGATTATTGAAGTGTGAAAACGTAGAGCTTATAGGAAGGCCGATCGAAAGTATTTTTTTAGAGAAAGACCTCTTTAGCCGCGAGGGTCTTAATAGATTGATAAAAGATTGCAAGTATGAGAACGGCGAGATGAATTGCCTCTCTAGCGATGGCCAGGCTGTCCCGGTAAGTTTTACCGCTTCCGTATTGAGGAATAAGACAGGCAGATTACTGGGGGCGGTAGGCATCATCAGGGACATGAGGAGCATCAAAAAATTCATTAAAGACCTGGAAGATAAATCAAATTACCTGCGACTGATCAACATAGAGCTGGGCGAAACTAATAAAAAATTGCAGGATGCTCAACTTCAGCTGGCGCAGTCTTCAAAAATGGCTTCGTTGGGGCTTTTAGCGGGGGGAGTAGCTCATGAAATAAATAATCCCCTGACCGGGGTTTTAAATAACGTCCAGTTGGTAAGGATGTTTGCTCAACAGAAGACGGAATTCAAGTTCGAAGAATTCAAGGATATTTTAGAAGTGGTCGAGAAGTCCGCCGAGCGCTGTAAAAAGATAACCCAGGCATTATTGGAATTTTCCCACGCCTCAAACGGCGTATTTACCGCGGTTTCCTTGAATCACGCCATAAACCAGGTCATCACTTTGATCGAATATGAGTTGCGCTTGCGTAACATCAAAATTGTAAAAGAATTGCAGGAAGGGCTGCCTGCGGTCCTAGGCGACGTCCAGCTCCTGCAGCAGGTCGTCTTTGATATTATAAATAACGCCATCTGGGCGATACAGAAAAAACACAATAGGGAAGGCGGGGAGATCTCGATAAAGACCGAATACCTGGCGGATAAAGAGAGCGTCGTCCTTTATATCCGCGATAACGGAATGGGTATCGCTAAAGATAACCTAAGCAAGATATTTGAGCCTTATTTTACCACCAAAAAGATCGGTGAAGGCACCGGGCTCGGGCTTTCTATAGTCTATAAGATAATCAAGTCTCACCAAGGCAAGATCGAAGTCGACAGTATCGAAGGCGAAGGGACTTCTTTTAAGATAGAATTGCCTGTCGGACAAAAAACCCCTTAAACATAGCTGGGATATAAATAAAAAACCCGCTGATTGATCAGAGCGGGTTTTTTATATGTAGGGTCTTAGAGTTAAACTTTTGAGACGTTTATCGCCTGTGCCCCTTTAGGTCCCTGGGTCACCTCAAATTCGACTTCCTGTCCTTCCTCTAAGGTTTTATAGCCTTCACCCTTGATTCCGGTATGATGCACGAATACATCTTTACCATCTTCAGCCGTAATAAAGCCATAGCCCTTTTGATTGCTGAACCACTTTACTTTACCTTTAGCCATTTGTTACTTTTTCACCTCCCTTAGCCAAAAAAAATCCGCAAAAGCATATTATGCGTATCTGTATTGCATATCTAGCTTTGCGGTTCCGAAAAAAACTGCTAATATCCGTACTCCTTGTTTCATGCTCAACTCAACGCTTAGTATATCACCCTTTTTTGATTTGTCAATGGATTTTTTTGATTTTTTCCTTAAAAGTTAAATTTATTGCGGATTTGATCCTTTAGTGATAGAATAAACCACTATGAAAGCAGCCGTATATTATAGTAATAGCGATATAAGGATAGAAGAGAGGCCCGCGCCCAAGATCGGCCCGGGCGAACTCCTGGTCAAGGTAGAGGCTTGCGGCATCTGCGGAAGTGATGTAATGGAGTGGTACCGTATCGGACGGGTCCCTTTGATCTTGGGGCATGAGATCGCGGGGGTTGTGCAAGAGGCAGGCCCCGGGGTGAATACTTACAAAAGTGGCGACAGGGTCAGCGCCTCTCATCATGTGCCTTGCGGGAAGTGCGTATATTGCCTCGCCGGACATGAGACCGTATGCGATACTTTACGAAAAACCAATTTTGACCCGGGAGGGTTTTGCCAGTATCTGAGGCTGCCTAAGGTAAACGTAGATTACGGGGTTTATGCTTTGCCGGATTCTGTTACGTTTGATCAAGCTACTTTTATAGAGCCCCTGGCCTGCGTTTTAAGAGGACAGAGAGTAGCCGGCTTTTGCCGGGGCCTGTCTGTTTTAGTAATAGGAAGCGGCATAGCCGGCCTTCTGCATATAAAATTTGCTAAAGCCAAAGGCGCAAGCCCGGTATTTGCTACCGATATTAGTGACTATCGCCTGAAGGCCGCGCAAGAATGCGGGGCGGATAAGGTCTTTTCAGGTTTCGAATATTCTGCCGATTCGCTGCGCAAGTCAAACCAGGGGCGCCTTGCGGATCTGGTCATCCTTACTACCGCAGCCCCGCAAGCTATAAGCCAGGCTCTGGATTCTGTCGAGCGGGCAGGCACAGTTTTATTTTTTGCCCCTACCGATAAGGATGTCAACGTGCCTTTTTCCGTAAACGATGTTTTCTGGCGTAATGAAAGGAAGCTGGTTTCTTCTTATGCGGCAAGCCCAAAGGACCATCGGGAGGCATTGGAATTGATCCGCGCCAAAGCCGTATCAGTCGAAGATATGATCACGCACCGTTTAAGCCTCGATGAAACAGGGTTGGGTTTTAGATTGGTGTCAGAGGCCAAAAATTCTATGAAGGTAATTATATATCCACAGCGAAGCTAGCTCATTGTCTATCGCTTGAAAATCTTGTTAAGATTTTCTCGCAGAGAATGAGTCAATTCGGCCCAATAACTTACGTCGCCGCAGAAACACCCCACCCGTAACATCAGGGGGTGTATCGCTTTGCGGTAAGCGGCGCACCGGCTGATCCAATAAAGCCGGGTGTTAGCCGCTTCATTCGCTCCGTAAGTTATGGCCTCATTGAAGGGGGTTAATATGGATTGGGGAATGAAGAACAGAATGAGCAGGATCTTCAGGTCGAAAAACGGCCGCACAGTCATGCTTGCGGTCGATCACGGTTATTTTTTAGGCCCGGTGAGCAAGCTGGAAGAGCCGCGCAAGGCTATTGAACCGCTTATCCCTTACGCGGATTCATTGATGTTGACGAGAGGGCTTTTGCGCAATTGCATTGAAGCTAAACATGATATTCCGGTGGTCCTTAGGGTTTCGGGAGGAAACAGTATCATCGGTAAGGACCTATCGAATGAAGAGATTAGCGTTTCTGTGCGGGATGCCGTAAGCCTTAATGTCTCTGCTGTGGCTTTTTCAGTTTATCTCGGAGCCGAATATGAACACCAGACGTTGATCAATCTTACCAGGCTTATTGACAACGCTAATGAGTTCGCAGTCCCGGTTTTGGCGGTCACCGCCGTAGGCAAAGAGCTTGATAAACGCGACGCAAGGTTTCTTTCGCTTTCCTGCCGCATTGCCGCGGAATTAGGCGCGCATATAGTAAAGACTTATTATTGCGAAGATTTCGAAAAAGTGGTCAAATCCTGTTTCGTCCCCATTGTTATCGCCGGCGGCCCCAAATTACGCAATGAACTGGATGCCCTGGAAATGGCTTATGCCGCGGTCAATTGCGGCGCTAAGGGGGTAGATATGGGCAGAAATATCTGGCAGTCCAAGTGGCCGGTCGCTATGATTTCTGCTATTAGGAGCATCGTGCACGATAACTTTTCCGTAAGGAAAGCTTATGCCTTATTCAATAGTTTGAAAAAATGAAAACGTTTAAATTCCCTTTCATTTTATTTCTGGCCTGCTTTTTGCCTGTTTTTTGCTTTGCCGCCCCAAAAAAGGAAAATAGCCTGCCGCGCCTGGAAGTTTTTTACTCCCATACCTGCCAGCGTTGCCTCGATATAAACAATAAGCTCCTGCCTTATTTTGAGAAAGCGCTTGAGGGTAAAGTAGTTTTTGAGCGCCGCGATATCAGCGATATAGAGAATTATAAATACCTCTTTAGCCTGGTCCAGAAATATGACCCTTCGTTAAAGATGGATATCCCGATCTTTTATATGAAAGGCAGGTTGATCAACGGTGATGGGGACGTAGGCAAGAACCTTAAGGATTTGCTTATATTCGGCTTGACAGCCGCTAGCAAGGAAGAGAGGTTGCCCGAGATAAAAATAGCGGATTTTTTCAGGCGTTTCAGCCTCCCCGGAATAATCGCGGCCGGGCTTGAAGACGGGATCAACCCCTGCGCCTTTACGGTGATCGTATTTTTTATGTCTTACCTGGCGCTGCAGGGTTATAGAAGGAAAGAGCTTATTGTCATCGGGATTTCTTTTATCGGGACTGTTTTTCTGGCTTATTTTTTGATCGGCCTGTGTATTTTTAATTTTCTCTATGCCCTGAAGGGCTTTTGGATGGTTTCAAAAGCGATCAATCTGGGGGTGGGCATATTGAGCATTCTTTTGGGTTTTTTTGCGCTTTACGATTATTTCAAGTTCAAAAAGACCAAAGACGCCGAAGGCATGGTCCTTCAGCTGCCCAAGTCCGTAAAAGACCGCATACACTCGGTCATCGGCATGCATTACCGCAAAGTGCCTTCGCAAAAAAAGGGGCATCAATCTCTCGCAAGGCTTCTGATAAGCGCTGTAATCACAGGTTTTCTTGTCACTTTGCTTGAGGCGGTCTGCACCGGGCAGCTATACCTTCCTACGATAGCTTTTATTGTAAAGACCAGCAGTATTTCCCTTAGGTTGCGCGCGCTGGGTTATCTTATACTTTATAATGTCTTTTTTGTGTCTCCCTTGATAGTCATTTTTCTTCTCGCTTTATTCGGCACTACCTCTGATCAGTTCGCGCGTTTCCTCAAGCGGCATATGGCATCGATTAAAATATTCATGGCGCTTTTATTCTTTACTTTAGGCGCGGTTATAGTTTATTTACAGTTCCCGGGTAAGGAAGATACACCCGTAAAATTACAGGTCCCCCTTACGCAAGGGCAGGATCCCTACTTTTGGGATTTCGGCAAGGTGCGCGCGGGAGAAGTATTGAAACATACGTTTAACCTGGTAAATAATGGGAATACTGTTATGAAATTAAAAAGGATAGATACTTCATGCGGTTGCACCCTTTCCAGGACAGAAAAAGACGTGCTTGCTGCGGGCCAGAGTATGCCTCTGGAGGTCACTTTTAATACTCAAGGTTATTCGGGAGAGGTTGAACAATTTGTTTATGTCTACGCCGAAGGCTCTGATTCCGCGGTCTTTCGTTTTATGATCAGGGCGGATATCGGAAAAGAAGAGGGAGGTTCATAAAAATGTGGGCGTTACATTTGAGGATGTGGCTTTTATTGAGTCTGCTTTTTGCGCTGGTCTATGCTGCGGTAGTGGTCTTAGGCAGGGCCTTTTTTCACGTGGGAAGCTTCAGCTTTTATTTTATATTTGCCCTGGTTTTGATGTTCGTGCAGTATATGTTAGGGCCTAAGATAGTGGAATGGTCGATGAAGGTGCGCTATATTAAGAAGGAAGAAAACCCGCGTTTATTCCAGATGGTCCAGGATTTGAGTATGCGCGCTAAGATACCCATGCCCAGGATCGGGATCGCCCATGTGGATATACCAAATGCCTTTGCTTTTGGCCGCGGTATAAGAGACGGGCGGGTCTGCCTGACGCAGGGTATTTTAAGGCTTTTAAACGACGAAGAGTTAAAAGCGGTTTTAGGCCACGAGTTGAGCCACCTGAAGAACCGCGACGTCCTGACCATAACCTTACTTTCTGTAATACCGATGGTCGCTTATCGTATCGCCTGGCATTTTCTTTTCTTTGGCCGCAGGCGCACAAGCGACAGGGGCGGCAATACCGTGCTTATCGGGCTGGCAGCCTTCCTTTTTTACTTTATCACTAATTTATTAGTGCTTTATGCTTCGCGTATCCGCGAATATTTTGCCGACAGGGGCTCTGTGCTTTTAGGGAACCAGCCCCAGGCTTTAGCCTCCAGCCTTTATAAGTTAGTATACGGTTCAGCAAGGGTTGATAAAGAGTCTTTGAAAGAAGTAGAAGGATTAAAGGCTTTTTTTGTAAATGACCCTTCGCAGGCTTTAAATGAGATAAAGGAACTTAAGCATCTGGACCTGGATAAAAGCGGGACTATCGACGCTTCAGAATTAGCGGTATTACGTAATAAAACAGTTCGTTTAGGCTTTGGGGACAGGTTGATGGAAGCCTTAAGCACCCATCCTAATATGCTCAAGCGTATTAAAAGGCTTTCAGAATACAGGGGTTGATTTTAACTACGTTTTTTGCTCATTTCGCCCGCCAAAATCTGGGTATTTTGGCGGGTTTTTACTGCAGGAGGGCAGTACACCGATCCATCCGATAGGATCGGGTGAAGCAGGAGGGCTTAGCCACCTTGGCCTATAGGATGTCCAAGTGTACCCCTTACTGGGGTAACACCGAACCATCGCCTCAGAAAGAGGCGCACTTGCCATCATTTAAGGCAAGGTGCATATCCCGAATAAGTCAAGATACCCGGTAATCCGATATGCCTGGGTGCATCATAAGGCCTCTTGTTATCGCGCTTAACTCATTGACATAACATAAATTATCCTATATAATACTTTTTCTATGGAACTCAACGAGATCATCGAACAAAGAAAACTCAAGTTAAGATCCCTTGAAGAAAAAGGCATATCTATTTACGCTGATAGTTGCCCTGAATCTACGGGTATCGGCCAGGCTTTGTCTTCTTTTGAGGAAGGCAAAAAGGTAAGTTTAAGCGGCAGGGTCATGGCAAAGCGCCTGCATGGCAAGGTGATTTTTATGGATTTAAGGGATTCAAGCGGCAGGATCCAGCTATATTTTAAGGCGGATATTATAGGAACTGAAAAGTTCGCCCTCTTAGAGTATGTGGATATCGCCGATATCATCAATGTCAAAGGGGATCTTTTTAAGACGCATACCGGAGAATTCACCGTTAAATCCGAAGATTTCTCGGTTTTGGCAAAAGCCTTGCGGCCGTTGCCGGAGAAATGGCATGGATTAAAAGACGTGGAGGTGCGTTACCGCCAGCGTTATTTGGATCTTTTGGCTAATGAAGAAGTAAGAAAGGTGTTTACCGTCCGTTCAAAGGTGATCAAAGCTATCCGTGATTTCCTTGATCAGAAGGGCTTTATGGAGGTAGAGACTCCGATGATGCATTCTATCGCCGGAGGCGCTGCCGGACGGCCGTTTAAGACACACCATAATGAATATCATATGGAGCTTTTTTTAAGGATCGCTCCGGAGTTATATCTTAAACAGCTTATTGTCGCCGGATTGGATAAAGTCTATGAGATAAACCGAAGTTTCCGTAACGAAGGTGTGTCAACCCGTCATAATCCGGAATTTACCATGCTTGAGGTCTATTGCGCTTACGCCGATTATCAGGATATGATGCGTTTATCAGAAGAGATGATCATTTATGCCGCGCAGAAAGTCCTTGGTTCAAGCAAGCTTAACTTCCAGGGGAAAGAGATAGACCTGGCATCCGGTTGGCGCAGGTGTTCTTTTGCCGGCATGTTGAAAGAAAAATTCGATATCGAGCCTTCTGATGATGCGCAGGTTATGCTGGAGAAGCTTAAGCGTAAGGGGTTCGCCAAGGAGGCAAGCCGCCTCAGCCGTTCGCAGGTAGCAAAGCTCATCGAAGACGTCTTGGAAAAAGATATCGGTTTTAATCCTGTTTTTATCACGGATTATTTTACCAGCATGTGCCCGTTGGCTAAGACTAAAAAAGATGCCCCTTTGATCTCCGAGCGTTTTGAGCTTTTTATCGCCGGGATCGAAATAGGCAATGCCTATTCTGAGCTAAACGACCCCAAGGAACAAAAAAAGCGTTTTGAAGAAGAGGTGAAAGAGCTTGCTGCCGATGAGAAAAAGAACGTCGATTTAGATTATGTCCTGGCGCTTGAGCACGGCATGCCTCCGGCGGGAGGCTTAGGT
>JAFGET010000033.1 GCA_016931435.1 Candidatus Omnitrophota bacterium | reverse complement strand
GGGGAGGTGTTATACAAGAACCCTGCCGTAGAACATCTTTTACGCCGGCTGAACTTGCAGGATGAAGACGTTTATCGGATCCTGCCTCTTGATATTGATTCTTTGTTGGAGAAAATATCGCGCGAAGACAAGGAAGTATCCCGGGTAGAAGCTGTAGTCGGCGACAGGATATATTCCTATATTTTCACTTCTCTGCTAGAAGAGAATTATGTAAATCTATACGGGTGGGATATCACGGAACTTAAAAAGACCGAAGAAGCGCTTTACCACAGTCAATTCCAACTCTCTAACGCTTTAAAAATAGCTCATCTGGGGCCGTGGGAGTGTGATGTAGATAAATGGCTCTTTATTTTCACCGATGCATTTTACTCGATTTTCGGCACCACCGCCGAGCAAGTCGGCGGCTATATTATGCCTGCAGCTGATTACGCCAGGCGTTTTATTCATCCGGATGACGCCCATCTCGTAGCCGATGAGATGCGTAAAGCCATCGAAACACAGGATCCGCATTACAGCCGCCAGCTTGAGCACCGGATCATTTATGCTGACGGCAGAGTGGGTTACATCAGCGTGCGGTTTTTCGTAGTTAAAGATAAAAACGGGAAGACAGTCAGGACCTACGGCGTTAACCAGGATATCACCGCCCGCAGAACGGCATTAGAAGAATTACAACGGGCCTATGAAGAGCTTAAGGCTACGCAAGAGAAGCTTATCCAGTCGGCTAAGCTGGCTTCGATCGGAGAGTTAGCCGGAAGTATCGCTCACGAATTAAGGACCCCCCCTTACCGGCATCTTAAATAACGCGCAGCTTATTAAGCTTGAATCACAGCTTAAAAAAGACATAGTCTTAGGAGATGCCGCCAAGATAGTGGATATAATCGAAACATCCGCGATAAGGTGCAATGATATAATCCAGTCGTTTTTGGGACTGGCGCGTGTTTCCAGGGGGGAGTTCGTCTTAGTAAAGCTGAATAAGCTTATTGACCAGATCCTTGTGATCGTAAAAAAAGAGATGGAGCTTAAGGATATAAGAATTGAAAAAGACCTGCAGCCCGATTTAGCCGATATTACAGGCGATAACCAACTGCTGCAGGAAGTGGTCCTGGTGTTTATCTCCAACGCAAAATGGGCGATAGAAAAAAGGACGGATAAAAAGGAAGGAGGCGTTATCGCTATCAGGACGCACCAGGATGAGGCAAAAAAACTGATAATTCTCTCTGTTTGCGATAACGGCGTAGGTATCTCCCGGGAAAATAAGGCTAAGCTCTTCGACCATTTTTTTACTACAAAAAAAGAAGGCGAAGGCACTGGGCTGGGGCTTTCCTTAGCTAAGACTATTATTTTAAAGCATAATGGCAATATCAAGGTGGAAAGCGAAGAAGGCAAAGGGTCCACTTTTTCCATAATCTTGCCTTTTGCGGATGCGCGCTAAGATAAGGCTTGACATCTTCGGTTTTTATGTTATACTTTCGTTGTAGTGAATAAGATTAGAAGTCGATTACCGAAAGGTGTTTGAAGTCTAGCCTTTCGGTTTTTTTTATGTGCTTATTTACTATAATTTTAGGAAAAGGAGGTAGTTAGTAATGGTAAAAGGTAAAGTAAAGTGGTTCAATGATCAAAAGGGTTATGGATTTATTACTCCCGAATCAGGTAATGACGTGTTTGTTCATCACAGCGCGATACAGGGTGAAGGTTTTAAATCTTTAGCTGAAGGCCAGGAAGTAGAGTTTGAAATAACTCAAGGCCCTAAAGGTGAGCAAGCTTCGAAAGTCGTGAAGTTATAAACCTTTTTTGACGAAAAAAAGGCCCGGTAGAAATACCGGGCTTTTTTTTCGGCACCAGAGATCAGCGGTCCTAAATCAGCGGTGATTGTGTGACAATCGCCCCGACGAGCTTAAAAAAAAGGAGGCAAGTCTAAGTCGAGCCAAAGCGGAGTTAAGATTTTTTTTCAAATTTTTCTTGACTAGTTTATTTTTTTGTTATACTCTAAATCAACAATTTGATATATAGGTTAAGGGAAACTCGTCTTTTGCCTTGTTTCTCGGTAGTTAGCAAATCACGCCGAGCAAAATGAGGCGACAATCGAGTGCGGTCCCGCCGCTGTATCCGGGGACGAAAATCATAAATGCCACTGCCTGCAAAAATTTGAGGGGCGGGAAGGCAAGATGAGTAGGGGGATCCGGGAGCCAGAAGACCTGCCTATATAAAATTCTACGAAGCGCGTCAGAGCTGTCTATATAGAAGTCTACTAGAGCGCGAAGTAGAACCTCGCGGATAGGGCCATAGTTTAAACAGGGTGTGACCCAATCATGGTACTTATATACCGGATTGGGTTTTTTTTTAGCTAAATTCAAATGTTAAAATCTAAAGCTCAAGACAAATTAAAAATTCAAATTTTAAAATTTGGTAATAAAGGTTTAAAGTTTTGTGCTTTGAATTTTATGATTATTTTGAATTTTATGTTTTATGCTTTGAATTTAAACTTAGCTTTTTCCGAAAGTGGCAAAAAATATATTTCTCTGGCGCCTTCTACCACCGAAATACTCTTTGACTTAGGCTTTGGAGATAATGTAGTAGGAGTAAGCACTTCGTGTAATTATCCATCTCAGGCCAAGAAAATAGAAAAGATAGGGACTTTCTCCGAGCCGAATATAGAAAAAATAGCCTCTCTTAAGCCCGATATGATTTTTGCTACAGGCCTTGAGCAGTCTCAGGCGGTCTTAAGGCTTAAAAATCTCGGGTTTAAAGTCTATGTTTCTGATCCTCGGGATATAGATGGGCTTTTGCGTTCGATCCTGGACATAGGTAATTTGACCGGTACCATAGAACGGGCAAAGATATTGACGGATAATATGCGTCAAAGGATCGATACGATCGGGGAAAAGGTATCGAAAATCCCTCTTAAAAATAGGCTAAAGGTTTTTCTTGAGATATGGCACGAACCATTGATGACCGCAGGCCCGGGTTCTTTTATCGATGATATTTTATCCAAGGCAGGAGGAGTAAACATAGCCTCGGATGTTATGCGCCCCTATTGCCGTTTTTCATCGGAGGCGGTGGTAAAGCGTAATCCGGATGCGATTATCCTGGCATATATGGCAGAAAAAGATCCGGGCAGGGCCTTAGGCTCTCGTATCGGCTGGAGGGATATTAAGGCGATAAAAGAGGAAAGAGTGATCAGCTCTATTGACCCTGACCTTTATTTGCGGCCCGGCCCGCGCGTAGCCGAAGCGGTTGAGCAAGTATACCATTATCTATATGAAAAATAAAAAATTATTCTTTATCATCATCATTATTTTATTATTAATCAGCGTCTGCCTGGCGATAAGCTTAGGTTCCTCCGGCCTTAAGTTAGAAGAACTTTTTAAAATCGAGAACCGCCAGATCTTATACCTGCGCTTAAGCCGTGTGTTTTTAGGTATTGTGGCAGGGGCAGGGTTGGCTGTGGCAGGAGTATTATTTCAAGGTATCTTACGTAACCCTTTAGCTGAGCCTTATGTTTTAGGGGTTTCATCGGGAGCTGGCCTGGGGGCTGTTTTGGCGATCTGTTTCGGATTATCTGCCGTATTTTTGCCGTTTTGCGCGTTTTTGGGCGCAGGCCTGACCATGATCGCGGTTTATAACCTGGCTAAAATAAACGGAAGGGTTTTTTCGCACGGGCTTTTATTATCAGGGGTAGTGGTAAGCGCGATTTTTTCAAGCCTGCTGTTGTTTTTTGTTTCGATTTCACCTAATGAGGCCATGCACAGTATTACCTGGTGGCTTTTAGGCAGCCTTCAGGTTTTTGACTTTAAGCTTTCCGTGACCTGCGCAATGATGGTAACTTGCGGTATATCCGTAGCTTTCTATTTTGCCAGGGATTTAAACGCTATCAGCTTGGGGGAAGAAGAAGCCCTTCATCTGGGAGTAGATAGCGAATCAGTAAGCAAAATTTTATTCACCGTTGCTTCGCTGGTCACCGGAAGTATTGTCTGTGTCTGCGGCATTATCGGTTTTGTGGGCTTGATCATACCGCATGCTATCCGTCTGGTTTTAGGTTCCGACCATAAAGTGGTCTTGCCGGCAAGCGCCATTTCTGCCGCTGTTTTTTTGATCCTGGCGGATACCTTAAGCCGGGTGTTGATGGCGCCGGTTGAGATACCTATCGGCGTGATCACCGCCCTTTTAGGCGGGCCGGTATTTATTTTTCTGTTGAGAAAGAGGCAGAAGCATTTAAAGTAAAAAGATGGATTTAAATCAGTGTATTAAAATAGAAGGCTTAAGCTGTGGGTATCGCCAAAACCAGGTGATCAAGGATATTTCCTTTGATATCAGCCGGGGAGAGTTCCTGGGGATAATCGGCCCGAACGGAGCGGGAAAATCCACGCTTTTAAAGTCTCTTAGCCGCAGCCTCAAGCCGTCAGCCGGGAAAGTATTTTATCAAGGGAAAGATATTTACAGCCTGCCGTTAAAAAAAATCGCGCGCAACTTTGCTTTTGTCAGCCAGAGCGAAATTTTTAATTTTTCTTTTACGGTAAACGAGGTAGTCCTGATGGGCAGGACGCCTTATTTGAGGAACATGCAAAAAGAATCTCTTTTTGATCTTAAGATCGCAGAGGAAGCTATGCGCTTAACTGATACCTTAGGGCTTGGCGAGAGGGATATAAATACCCTTTCTGCCGGGGAGCGCCAGATGGTGATCATCGCCCAGGCGCTTACTCAGGAGCCCGAAGTCTTATTCTTAGATGAGCCGACTGCGCATTTGGATATCGGGCATCAGGTTAAGATCTTAAACTTAGTAAGAGAGCTTAACCAAAAAAAGAAGATCACTGTTATTTGCGTTTTACACGATTTAAACTTAGCCAGTGAATATTGCCGTAGCCTGGTCCTATTGAACGATGGCAGGGTATTTAAAAAGGGTTCTGTTAAGGAAGTCCTGGATTACCGCACTATTGAAGAGGTCTATAAGACTTTGGTTTTAGTCAAAGAGAACCCCTTGACTAAAAACCCGCACGTATTACTTATAGGTAAGCCCAGCCAGGAGAGGATAGATGATAAAGGATAGGACAGCAGCGTGTTTCTGGAGCAGCGGTAAGGATAGCTGTTTAGCTTTATATAAAGCTAAAGAACAAGGATACGAGATCAAGTATCTGGTAAATTTTATTTCACAGCAATACGGTAGGGTTTCTTTTCACGGGGCGAGGGCGGAATTAGTGCATCTGCAGGCAGAGGCTTTAGGCATACCCTTGCTGCAAAGAGAAACCACCGGGGATGATTACGAGGAGGTGTTCAGGAAATCACTTAAAGAAGTCAAGGAAAAGCAGGTAAATCAGGTTGTGCGCGGAGACATACATCTGCAGGAACTAAAAGACTGGGTAGAAGATGTTTGTCAAAGTGAAGGTTTCGGCGTTGTTTCGCCGATTTGGCATAAGCCCGCCAAAGAACTATTGAATGAATTTATCGGCCTTGGTTTTAAGGCGATCGTCACCAG
>JAFGET010000005.1 GCA_016931435.1 Candidatus Omnitrophota bacterium | reverse complement strand
CCTATCTCATCTATGATCCGGATGACTTTTTTATTTTTGTCCAATAAACCCTCGACATCGGAAAGTATGACCAGAAGATCGGCGGATATAAGGCTTGCCACTAATGCCGAAAGCCGGTCATTATCGCCGAATTTGATCTCTTCGGTTGAGACCGTATCATTTTCATTTATGACAGGGACGCTCTTTAGTTTCAAAAGAGCCTCCAGCGTGTTCTTGGCGTTTAAATAACGCTTACGGTTGTCAAAATCATCCCAGGTCAAAAGTAATTGCGCGCAGTTTATTTTATGGCCACCGAAAGCGCGGCTGTAATTATCCATAAGCGCGTTCTGGCCTATCGCGGCCGCCGCCTGTAGATAAGGCAATTCTTTAGGGCGTGCCTCTAAAGCTAAAAGCTCCATCCCCATAGCGATAGCTCCCGAAGAGACTATGATTATCTCTTTACCGGAACTTATCAAAGAACTTACCTGCCTCGCCACTTCTTCAAAACGCAGGCAGGAAGACTTTTCCTTATCGGCGCAAAAAAGGCTTGAGCCGATCTTTATCACGATCCTCTTATAACTTCTTGCTGATTGCTGCAACTAGCTCCTCCAGCCCTTCCTTTTTTAAAGCGGAGATAGGATAGATTTTCTTTTTTATGGCCTTTTTAAAACGCGTCAGATTTCCCGCGCTTGCCTCCAGGTCCATTTTATTGGCGACTACGATTTGCTGCTTCTTGTGGAGATCGCTGCTGTAACTTTTAAGTTCCTTATTGATGACCTTATAGTCCTCCACGGGATCCCTGCCCTCAGAGGCAGACATGTCAACAATGTGCACAAGCACCTTGGTGCGCTCTACATGTCTTAAGAATTTATCCCCCAGCCCCCTTCCGAAAGAAGCCCCTTCGATCAACCCGGGGATATCGGCGATTATAAAACTGCTGTCATCTTCTGACCTGACCACCCCTAAAATAGGGAATTTAGTGGTAAACGGATACGCCGCAACTTTAGGATGAGCTCCGGAAATATGTGAGATCAACGTAGATTTACCGGCATTCGGGAATCCGATCACTCCGGCGTCCGCGATCACTTTCAAGTCTAAGAACAGTTCCTTCTCTTCGCCTGCCTGGGCTTCGGTAACCGGACGGCGATGTTGATTGCCCCTGCCGCCCTTACCGCCTGATGCCGCTACTACTTCTTCCTTGTCGGAAGTAAGGTCACGTAAAACGCAATCCGTCTTTGCCTCTTTGATAACCGTCCCGCAAGGCACGCGTATTATTATGGCCTGGGCGTCTTTACCCTTCTGGTTCTTGCCTGAGCCGTGCCCGCCGTGCGCGCCAACGAAATGGCGGTTATACTGAAAATCCAAAAGCGTATGCAGGTTGCGATCCGCCCTGATAATAATATCGGCACCGCTGCCTCCGTCTCCCCCGTCGGGGATACCTTGGCGGGTATATTTATCGCGGTAGAAACTATTACATCCTTTTCCGCCGCTTCCGGCCTTTACGAATATCTTTGCCTGGTCAATAAACACTTCGGTTATCCAGTTTCCGGTTAGCCGGTTTGCCGGTTATGCAACCTTTCCTGTTTAAGATATCTGATAAAACCGTTGGATAATTTACCCACTTTTTTAGCTTGATCATAGATTTCATCAAATTCTTTTTGAGAAATATATTTTCTATCCATTGCTACATATAAAACTGACTGCACTTCCGAGCTTGATCTACGAGTATAAAGTAAATATTGAATAAACTGTGAATTTGACCCAGCATCAAATCCTTCCGCAACATTTAACATACAAGAGACAGCTGCTCTACATATCTGTTCTTTAAGGCCAAAATCTTTATTAAAAGGCTGCCGTTGCGCTACGCTATATACCATATTAACCAATATTCTGGATTCTCTCCAAACATCAATATCTTCAAATCTTGTTATCTTCATTTATAACAACAGGCAACCGGACAACAGGCAACAGGATAACAAACCAGACTAACTTAAAATTATGTCCTTAATCTTAAGGCGGGTAAGCTTTTGGCGGTGGCCCTTTTTCCAATGAGATGATTTTCGGCGGCGGTATTTAAAAGAGATGAGCTTAGGCCCCTTGACCTGAGCTAAAACCTCTGCCTGGACATTGACTTCTTTTAAATAAGGCTGGCCTATTTCAACTTTTTTGTCTTTAGATACCAAGAGCACCTTATCTAATTTGATATCCTTACCTTCCTGAGCTCCCTGCTTTTCAACTTCGATGATATCGCCTTTTTTTACATTATACTGTTTTGCTCCAACTTCAATTATTGCATACATTTATTTTCTCCCTCCCGCAGCAAAGCGTAGCACCTTGGCCTATAGGACGGCCAAGTGTACCCCTTTCTGGGGTAACACCCGGTCGATAGGCTGGAATGTTAGTTGTTGTATAGCAAAGAATTCCCGATTAAACAGAAGTATAAGTTTAACATGGAAACCGGCGAGCGTCAAGGGCTTTAAAGCCAGGGATCAATACTTTACGGTAAGTAAACAGAGGCCGCAGGCAGGGGCAGTAGGCCCAGAGACCTCTTTACCAGCGGAAAGCAGGATCTTGCGGCTGATCTTAGGGTGGAACCTGCCTCTTGCCACCTCAATAAGGGTGCCGACGATCCTTCTTGCCATATTATAAAGGAAACCGTTAGCTTCTATTTCAATGGTGATAATGCGGTTTTTTTCATCGGGGTAAGGGGATTTTCTGATAGCTATATTTTTTATAGTGCGCCTGGTATCCTTAGCTCTGCTTGCGCTTGAGGAGAAAGACTTAAAATCATGCCTGCCTAAAAAATATCTTGCTTCGCGGCGCATCAGGCTTATATCTAAAAAGTGGGGATAAAAATATGCCTTATTCCTTAAGGAAACGCACGGGTAATCGCGGTTTAATATGGTATAGCGGTAGATTTTAGATTTCGCATCAAAACGGCTGTGAAAACTAAGGCCTACTTCTTCGATACTGACGACCACGATATCCCTGGGTAACAGCGAATTCAAGGAAGCCTTTAATTTATCGGGGAGTATTTTACTGGAGGTCTTAAAATTAGCGACTTGCCCCAAAGCATGTACCCCGGCATCGGTCCTGCCGGATGCGCATAGCTTGATATCCTCCTGGAGTATCTTACGAAGGGTCTTTTCTATTACTTCTTGGATGGATTTTTTTGGCTTACGGGCGGCAGACGGCGGGATAATGGATGCGCAAGACCTGCGGCTATTCTGGACCTGCCAGCCGCAATAATCAGTCCCCT